>CAZDYX010000152.1:1126-8042 GCA_964509775.1 uncultured Desulfobulbia bacterium
AGAGCGGTGCAACGGGGGAAGGCGCTTGAGCAGATGGTCTTTCTGGATGACCATTACCTGCTTAACCTTGACGGAACCGGCATATATTCCTCGGCCAAGGTCAGCTCACCATATTGTCTAAAAAAAGTGACCAGTAACGGCAAGGAGCTCTATTACCAAATGATGCTCGGCGCGGCCATCGTGCACCCTGATTTCAAAGAGGTTATCCCCCTTTGCCCGGAAATGATCGTCAAGCAAGACGGCGAAATGAAACAAGATTGCGAGCAAAACGCCTCCAAGCGTTTTTTTGCGGAGCTGCGCAGGGAACATCCGCACCTAAAACTGATTGTCAATGAGGACGCCTTAAGCCCCAATGCGCCTCATATCAAAGAACTTAAAAAATATGATCTGCGCTACATCCTGGTAGTCAAGCCGGGCGATCATGCCTTTCTTTTCGATCAGATGGAAGATGCTGCCAAGGCTGGCAAGGCGAACGAATTCTCCATGCCGGACCCGCACGACCCGAAAGTCCTTCACTATTTTCGCTTTATCAACCAGGTAGGGCTCAATCGGTCAAATCCGGATCTTTTGGTCAATTTCCTCCAGTACTGGGAGGTTGACGACAATGGCAATGTGAAACAATGGAGCTGGATCACTGACTTCACCATCACCAAGGAGAATGCCTATCAGCTCATGCGTGGCGGCCGGGCACGCTGGAAGATAGAAAACGAAACTTTCAACACCCTGAAGAATCAGGGCTACAATCTCGAACATAACTACGGGCTTGGCAAGAAACATTTGAGCGCCGTTTTTGCCATGCTCAATGCTTGCCTTCCTGGTGGACCAGATTCAGCAGCTATGTTGTCCCTTATTCAAGGCGGTATGGAAAAAATGCAAAACAAAACGAACTCTCTGGGAAGATATGCGATCTTTGTTCCGCATCTTTATCATCGAGACAATGGAGCAACTGTATCGCGCGCTCCTAGACTGGAAGCCCCAGGCTCTTCCAAAAAAGTAGATCGAAGCAACCCTTTCAAAGAGCAGGCCCTTATACCTCAAAACGAAGAGGCAAAGGCGAAGGGAGTAGTACGCTCAAAAATTTAGATTTTGAGGCAAGTTATCCATGTTTCAAGGTAACGATCCGCCATTCAACCAACGTGGACCGAATTTTTTGTACAAAATCTGTCACAAGCCGGTTTCGCCGGGGAGTTTCGGCACTGGCCGGGAATGCCTGCTTCTTTTCCGCCTCGCATAAGAGTGTAGTCGCCCTCAAGCACAAAGGCGTCACGCCCATCGGGCAGACGCACCTTGTAGATGAGATAGTGCTTCACATCCACGCACTTCGTCACCGGCACGCTCTGCCCAGCAGATAATTCTGCAATCGCGGCAGGATGGGGCCAAGCCATTGCCTCGTCTTCTGTTGCATATACCAACACTTTATCATTCGCTACTAACGTCAGCCCCCTTGGGGAATACATGTAAATTAAAAACAGTACCACCCCAACGGCGATGATCAGGCCTAGACTTACTGTAATCTGAGGCTTGTTCATCATCGCACCCAGAACCCATCGTCGAAGAAACCGCGAGGTGTTGAGGGACCATCATAGAAGGTCGAACCGCCGTAATATGGTGAATCGAGCAAGTCGTTGCCAATATTAACCAGGAAGAGCGAATCTGAAACCGATGCACCCAGCGCTTCACTCAAACAATCCTTATGCGGGTCGCCACAGTTGTTACTTAAGCTACTGTACTCTTCACGCTTTTTAGCATAGCATTCGACCAATTTTCTTTCCTGGTCTGGCGTGAGATTGAGGATGACACCCACTCCAGAGCGAAATTTCTGTTGGTTCTGAACGTAATTCGAAGCACTTGGATTCGTATCCCAACCACGCGGACCCCATGAATAGTTTGTCCCATTCACATTAGAAGAAACATGACCGAACGAAGACGAACCATGACCCACAGGTTGCCAAATTATTACTTCTGTATATAACCCAAGAGGATCAATCCAGTTAACCGGATCATTAAGACAATACCCATACAAATTCGTATCCCCACCGGCAAACCCAATGGGATCCTTTGCCGTCCACCGTCCCAAGTCTGGGTCGTAGTCGCGATACCCGAAGAGCACAAGGCCTGTATCCTGGTCGAGGAGGCCGCCGGCGAAGCCGAAGGGGATGGTGAACGCCGGGTTGGTGTCGTTGATCTTGTTGCCGAATGAGTCGTAGTCTATCTTCTTAACCACGTTGCCGGCGGCATCCGTCACCACCCGGGGCGAGCCTACCTGGTCATACGCCAGATAGTATGTGGCACCCTCTTTAGTCATGATAGCAGGCATGCGGTCGTCTGCATACTCAAATCGCATGAGGAGCCGATCGGCATCGTCATATATGGCGAGCAGCCGGGTCGGGTCCTGCCAGAGGTACTTCTCGACAATTATCCCGTCAACCTTTTTGGCGATTCTTCGGCGTAGCGGGTCGTAGAGGTATTCGATCTCCTTGCCATCGGCCAGGGTTACCTGTAACAGCTCGCCGCGGGAGGAGTATTTATACCGGGTCACATCGGCGCCGACAGTCTTGGTGGTAAGGAATCCATCCAGGTCGTGCTCGAAGGATGCCTCCCCGGCGGTCATTATCTGGTCCTCTTCGGAATAGGTGAAGCCCCGGCCTGTGAGGTTGCGGGCCGTGTTGGTTTCAGATGTACGGTTGCCGTTTTGATCGTATTCATACTCTTCTACCGGAACGCTGTTTCGGGTAACGGTAGTGAGCCGGCTTAGGTTGTCATAGCCGTATTCGTAGGTCGCGGCCACGCCGGCAATGTTCTCATTTTTAGTGGTTATCTGGCCGGCATTGTTGCGCTGCAGGCTCCAGGATGCCGTGGCCCTACCGCTGATCCGGGTATTTTGGGACTCCACCTCAGCATAGCCGTTGAAGGTGCGGCCAAGATTCAGGCTGCCGCGGATAACAGTTGTCGGCAGGCCGTTTTAGGCATTGCGGGTGATGGCGAAGCGGCCGGTGCCGGTCAGGAGGCCGTCATGGTCATAGGTAAAGGCCACGGCGTTGCCGGCATAGGTGAGGTCCGTCACCTTGAAATCGTTATCATGGGTATAGCCAAAGCCATGCTCGATGCTTGCCGGCGTGGTGAGCATGGTCATGTTGCCGTTGGCATCGTAGGCAAAGTCCACCAAGGAGCTATCCGGCCGCTCTATCGAGGTGACCCGGCCGTTGGCGTCGTAGGTATAGAAGACGGTCCGGTTTTCGGGATCGGTTACGGTTTCAAGAAGGCCCCGATTGTTGTAAGAGAGCCCTGTTGTCCTGGTCCCGATCCGGGTAGCGGTGAGCCGGCCCCGCGGGTCGTAGGAGTAGAATGTGGTATTGAGGCCGGGCACGGCAACCGTGCTCGGCAGCAGGGTAAGGGCGTCATAGGTGCCAAGCATGGTGCGGCCTTCCGGCGAGGTCATGGTCCATTGCCCGGCCGGGAGGTCGCGGACCAGGATCACGACCTTGTCGTTTACCGAGGTCTGTTCGGTGATGCGCTCAGAGGCGCCGTCCGCGTCGGTATCCTCATAGGTCCTGGTGCGCGCAAATGTTCTTGTGAGCCCGGCAGGCGTTTTTTCCGAGCCGGCCGTTAGGTCCTTGTATCGATACCGGGGATCAAGTTCATAGGTGAGTTCATGCTCCATGCCGCAGGGCAGAGACTGGGTCACGTTCATACCGGACCCGGTCTCTTCGGTCACGCTCTGGGCGCCGGTGGGGTCGGTGACAATGGCGCTCGTGTTGCCGTCGGCGCCTATCTGATTGAGATAGGACAAGACATTGCCCTCGGCGGTGCGCACCTCGACCCGCACGTCACCGTCTGCTGCCACGGTCCTGCTGTACTTTCTGCTGCCGCCTTCCTGGTCGCTGACCTCGGAGGTCCGGCCATTGGCGTCAAAGAGGTGGCTGAAGTGATTGCCGGCAGGCTCGTATTCATCGGTCATCAGGCCGGTGCTCGAATAGATGATGCCGTTACCGGCTACAATTTTCCGCCATTCACACTCAACCAATTCGCCCCAAAAACAACAGCACCGGATACCATCCTTTGATGGGCTTCACCTCTGCACATCATGGAAAGTAGATTTCCGAAAGATACGGACCTAGCGCGTTCTCCGGTGGCGCCGGTAGCGAGTTGATATAAACGAAGTACGGGTAAAAATTCATAAAATAGGTGCGCATATGCTGGGAAACGCCACGAACCTGGTACACGGGCGTGGGGCTCCATGAACCGTCTATGCCTTCCTGGCACACCGTGCTATCGAAGAAATAGACAAAAGTATCGTTCACTATGGTCACACTCGTGCCTAATTGCTCGTACCACCAAGTGGCCTCTATATGATCTGAGAGGTAATAGCCATTCGGATTGTCTGTTATTACAATCAACTTTCCGTAACGAGCCGGTGGGAGATCACGTAACGTAAAAACCGGCAAAATGTCTCCCACCGGCTCAGAGCCGGAAAAGCCAACGCTTTCTGTAAAAGCAAATGGAAAAATAAAGCCGTATAGATATGCATCAAGGTTACGCCTAATATCTTCCGCCTTCTCCGGCACCCCGTTCAACAGGAAATAGTCGGTATCGTTCCAGAAGGTGAGATGCTGCGGCTCGTTTAGATCCTTCATGCCTACGGCTACGGCAATTTCTTGCTCTCTGCCCAAGGTTCCCTTGAAGACCACTTGAAGGTAGAGGTCGGTAATGCCGGCCGGGATAGGGTGTTGCGAGAAGTCGAAAACGAATTCCTGCGGCGTTGAGGAACTAAGCGCAGCTACCGACTTTGGCAGCGATACCGAATAAGAGAAATGATTCTCCCGGGCATCTTTGCTGGGCGCCCCGCTGCTCAGGTCCGGTTGATAATCGATGATTCTTTTATACTTGGCCACCGCTACCAGCTCGCCCGGCCCTGCTTCGTCATATACGGAATTTCCGGAGCCGTCCGTTCGTAAGATCGAATTATTCCGCACCTTGGCCTTGATTTTGGTGAACACATAATCATCGTGGGAAACACCTTGACCATCCACATAGGTTGATGTTGTGCTGCCATCGACTATGGAATAGACATACGCATCGGGGGCCGAGATCTCCAGGTCTCCGCGGAAGAAGTAATCAAGAAGCGCCGTGGAATAGCCAACGGCCCGTGGAATGAGACGGGACGCATAGTCCTCGTGGACCTTGTCGTCCAAAATCACTGCGCCGAATTTATTGTACCCGGCTTTCATGCAGTTGTACCCGATGTAACCTACTGCAGCCAAACGAACTGGTTCAGATCCTCCGGCATCACCATGAATGTAGATTTTGGAGTCAAGCTGGCCATCCTCTGCATCCACCATTTCTGGATGAAACCAATCGATATTGAAAAAATCCGTGTCCGTATATGTCGGATGAGGATAATCTTTAAAGATCGTATCCTTGCTGAAAAAGTTTGCATTGGCGTATTCTGCCAGCCCAATTTCTGAAAGCACAGGATCGATATCCTTTGTCACCCTGGAATCGGGCTCAGGCATTTCATATCTATTCTGGTCCCACAAGGCGCTGATGGGAACTGGTGCAATAGGGTCAGAAAGGTCGGCATTATCGAAGATACTCATATCCACAGGGATACCGGAAAAATCCAGTTTCCCGCTGTTCGATTTCGCCCATACACTGTATCCGGTTTCCGCCCACCCTTCATATGGGTCTCCGCCAACGAGATGTGGATCTGTTCTGACATGGGCGGGAACTGATGCGTCTGCCAATAAATGCATTACCATACCTAATGACAAAAACGTGTCAGCAAAAAATTCTTCTGATCCCGTCGTAATGGCTTGGTAATAATATGTTCTTGCCTGGAGCCAGGTGTAATTATTTTTTTCGGTTCCATAAGGATCGAAGACTGGATCCTGGAGCTGAGCCCAAACAAGAGAAGAATGTGATACCGTCATCCCAGCGTCTCCCCATTCTTTCAAGGGGTCATGGAAATGATTGAGTGGGCGAACAGAATTATCCTCGGTTTTTCCACCAGAGGATAACCATTGTCTTATTTTCGCCTTATTAACTATCTCGTCGATGCCGTTCGGCATTCTGGGTTGTTTTTTTAGATAAGAATCTGTAGATGATTGCTGTGTGGCATTTTCATTAATATTTCGGTGAACGATATTTTCATCATATGAAAATGCAGGAACATTCATAACACCAGTCGAGAGCAGCACAATAACCAACACATAATCATATCTCATTTTATTCACCTCTTTCTCGAAGGATCGGGAATTAGACCAACCTCTATCTCTTCAATAGTCACAAGCCTAAACAATTCTTTTCGCTTTTCGGGTGGAATCAGTAATAGGTAATAGTCTGGATCGTCTATACTGCGTATTCGTTCCTCTTTGGTTTGAAGTTTTGGCAAGTTAATCGTCACGAACTGATTTTCTGGGATTGCCCCTGGGCCTTCATTGGTTCGATACGACCGCTTGTGCCGAGGGAAAGAGCCATATCCGGGCTTAAAAACGAGGGCTGACCAGCGTGTATCCCAATAATGCGGAAATCTAAAGAGCGTGATTCGATGGGCTGGAAGAAAAAATTCTCCCTTGGCGTCGGTTAACACTTCCAGAGCATCTGCAAAATATGAAACCGGCCCGCCCGGGGTGTACATTTTTGTATCAAAACACAGTAACACTACAGCCCCTTCAATAGGCTCTCCTGTGTCTACGTCCACAACCCTGCCGGAAAACGGGCCGTATTTGTGAGTGATGGCGCTGGCCGCGAAGATCAACGCGAGAATTGCGGCCAGGAGAATGCGCAACAGCAACTTCACGTAAATCATAGAGCCCTCATTAAAACTAATCAATTTTCCACAGGCCGTTTTGATCATATGAAAATATTCACTACCGGACACTTTTTAGATCGTTAAGGGAATTGCCACTTCGCACCA
>CAZDYX010000153.1:0-8037 GCA_964509775.1 uncultured Desulfobulbia bacterium
ATAAGGGGATCATCAAGCAGATACCTTTGGGGCGTTTTGCCAGGACAGAGGAACTGATCGGCAGTATCCTCTTTCTCGGTTCCCCGGCCTCCAGCTATATAACGGGAACGGTCCTGGCCGTGGACGGGGGGTTTCTGGCTTAGCCTTATTAAAATTTTATTCACAGACACAGACGGACAACCACAAGATTTGACTATTTTTCCAAGAAATGAATGGATATAAAAAAGGCCTTTTTCGGGAAAGGAGGGAGGAGAAAAACTTTCTGTTTAAGTCAATCATTAATCATAATGGATAAACAAAGGCAATTTTTTCGAGGAGGGACTTAACATGAGGAACATAAGGATATTGTTGTTGGGGTTAGTTGCTTTGGGTATTATGGGCAGCCAGGCTATAGGGCAGGATAAGCCGATCATTATCGGAAATATGGCCGATTTTACAGGAACCTATGCCGCCATGTCCAAAATGCAGAAGGACAGCGTCGATATGGCGGTGGCGGAAATTAACAACTCCGGCGGTCTGCTGGGCCGTAAAGTCAAGGTAATCGATGAAGACACCCAAACCAGTACTTCCATCGCGGCTCGTAAAATGGAGCGCCTTGTCCTTGAGGAGAAGGCCGATTTTCTGATTGCTCCGGTTACCTCCGCCTCCACGCTGGCCATCATGCCTCTGGCTCAAAAGTATAATAAACTGTTGATGGTTCCCATGTCGCAGTCTATAAAAATTACCGGGGAAGACAAGAACAAACAAACCTTTCGCGTCTGCGCCAACCCCTCCATTACAGCGAAAGGTCTGGTAAAATGGATGTTGGCCAACCTCGGGAAGAAAGTTTATCTGCTCAATGTGGATTATGCCTGGGGCAGATCCACGTCCGAAGTCTATAACAAGCTTTTAAAGGAAATGGGAGCCAATATTGTGGGTGAAACTTTCTTCCCCCTCAATACCAAGGATTTCGCCCCTTACTTCGGAAGGATCAAAGCAGCCAAACCGGATATTTTGTTTATCACCGCAGCCGGGAACGATTCTATTTCCGTGCTCAGCCAGGCGGAACAGTACGGCCTCAAGAAATTAATGCATATCTGCGGGGACGGTTCATTAGTTTCATCGGACATTCTTGGTGCCCTCGGCAGCTCGGCTAACAGTATCATTACTGCCGATTATTATGCGGACACCCTGAATACACCGGCCAATAATGCCTGGGTGGCCCGATATAAGAAACTTTACGGTGCCAGTCCGAGCAAATTTTCAGTCAGTTCCTATGAGGCCGTCATGTGGGCCGCCCAGGCGATTAAAAAAGCAGGGTCTCTCGATACCCAAAAGATTATTGCCGCTCTGGAGGGCTCCACCTATAACGGGCCTCAAGGGGTTAAAGTTATGGACTCCGAGACGCATCAGACTTCCCTCGTTGTTTACATGATAAAGATCGACAACGGTCTCCAGAAAATTTTTGCAAAAGGTGAATAATCCGGTCCCCCCTGGCTTTCTTTTCGAAGGCCAGGGGGCCTTATTCATAATGAGGGTTATTAGAACGCCCCGAGGAGGCCCTATTGATTGATTATGTGGTTTACGTGCTCCTGCCGCAGATGCTGCATGGTCTGGTCTGGGGAACTGTTATTGCCTTTATTGCCCTGGGCTTAACGATAATCTTCGGTCTCATGGATATCGTCAATTTTGCCCATGGCGAATTCTATATGTTAGGAGCCTTTTTCGGATATTCCCTTCTTTTCGTGATACCTAATTTCTGGGGCGCACTCCTTGTCGCGGCAATAGCCGTCGGACTTCTAGGACTCTTGATCGAGATATTCATGTTTCGGCGACTGTATGGGCGGGACCCTATTTTCCATCTTTTATTAACCTTCGGCTTGGGCATGATGTTTCGCGAAGCGGCAACCCTTATCTGGGGAGGCGAAACACGACGGGTTGATGTGCCGATAACGAATACCATTGATGTGCTCGGGATGACTTATCCGGTCTACCGGCTTCTCATACTGGTAATCGGGATAGTCGTCTTGATCGCCATATGGTACGTGCTATCAAAAACGGAAACCGGCGCCATGATCCGGGCCGCTTCTCAGGATCGCCTTATGTCGGCGGCTTTAGGTATCAGGGTATCTTTGGTCTATACACTGGTGTTTGCCTGTGGTGCGGGCCTGGCTGGTTTTTCAGGGGTCTTGATGAGCCCCATCTACTTCGTCTACCCGACAATGGGAATTGACGCAATCCTGCGAGCTTTTATCGTCGTCATTGTTGGGGGAATGGGGAGCCTGATGGGGGCCCTTGTGGCCAGCATCATGATTGGTGAGGTGGAGTCTTTAGCTTCGCTTTGGATCTCTCCCACCTGGGCGGAGACGCTGGTTTTCATCGCCCTGATTTTGACCATGATTTTGAAACCCAGTGGTCTTTTCGGGAAAGCAGAGAGATAGAATATGCCTTCAGCTCTTCCATTCAAAAGGTTTCGGGCCCCCTTAGTCCATCTATTGATACTATCGGCGACCTGCAGCATCCCCTTCTTCGCCCCTCAATACTACCAGAAACTGGCGATCGAAGCATTGTTGCTGGCCGTTCTTGCCATGAGTCTCGATATGATCATGGGTTATGCAGGGATTGCCTCATTCGGGCACGCGGCTTATTTCGGGTTAGGCGGGTATACGCTGGGGGCAATTATAAAATTCCTCGTTCCCTCTATCTGGCTGGCTCTTCTGTCCGTGACGGTCACCACAGGGTTACTGGCCCTTTTTATCGGTATCATCTCTATCCGGGCCCGAGGCATCTACTTTGCGATTTTGACCCTGGCCTTTGCCGAGGTCCTCTACCGGATTATTTTCCACACCTATTCCTTAGGTGGGTCTGACGGACTCGTAGCTATCCCGGTCCCTAATCTTAATCTTCTCATCTTTAACCTCGACCTGACCAAGTCCATTAATTTTTACTTTCTCGCAGTTGCCTTTGCCTATATTTCTTATCTGATCTGCTCCCGCATGGTCGGATCGCCTTTTGGAAGGGTTTTAAAGGGCATCAGGGATAATGAGAATCGGGTGGGATTCCTGGGTTTTAACGTAAAGCGCTATAAAGTGACGGTCTTTGTCCTGTCTGGCATTTTTGCCGGTTGGAGCGGGGCTTTGTTCTCGCTCTTCAAGACCTTTGCCGACACGGAGCAACTACACTTTCTCATGTCTGGTAAGGTGATCGTCATGACCCTGATCGGCGGTTTAGGCACCCTGGTCGGTCCAATGATAGGCGCGGTCTTTCTGACTATTTTCGAGACCGTCGTCTCATCCTATTTCAGGGCCCATTCGATAATCACCGGTGCAATCTTCGTCCTGGTCGTCATATTTTTGCCAAAAGGCATCCTCGGTCTCTTTTCAAAACAAAAAAACAGGAGCTGACATTGTTTTTTGAGATCCAACGACTAAGCAAATCTTTTGGCGCACTTCAGGCGGTTTACGACGTTGCCTTTAATATACGAGAGGGACAGATCATGTCTGTCATCGGTCCGAATGGTGCGGGCAAAACAACGCTCTTCAATTTGATCACCGGCGTTCTGAAACCCGATGAAGGCGACATTTTCTTTAAGGACCAAAGGGTGACCGATCTGCCTCCCCATAAGCTCTGTCGTCTGGGCTTGACCAGATCCTTTCAGGTCACCAATATATTTCAAGGGTTGACGGTCTTTGAAAATATTCGTCTGGCCAGCCAGGGCAGGACAACGCGACTCAACCTTTTTTCCTCCGTTGAAGGTTTGCACGAGCCGATAAAGGAAGCGGAGAGAATTCTAAATCTTCTTGGATTATGGGACCAGCGAGATGAATTGGCCGGGAACCTTTCCCACGGCGATCAACGGTATCTTGAGATAGGTATGACGTTGGCGGCTCGACCCTCGATGATCCTCCTTGATGAACCGACCGCGGGCATGACCCCTATGGAGACGCGGGCTACTATAGGCTTAATTAAGCAACTTAAGGGAGAGGTTACAATCCTTTTAATCGAGCACGACATCGACCTCGTCTTTGCCGTTTCCGACTGGATTTTGGTTATGAATCAGGGTCTTGTGCTGGCGCAAGGCTCGCCAGGCGATGTAAAAGCCAATAAAGAGGTCCAAAAGGCCTATTTCGGGGAGGAGCTTGATGCTGGAAGTCCTTGACCTACACACCTTTTACGGACGAAGCCATGTCTTGCAGGGGGTCAAACTGAAAGTGGACTCAGGGGAGATAGTCTGTCTACTTGGCCGTAACGGCGTCGGAAAGAGCACTACCCTCAAATCGATTATCGGCCTTACGCCACCCCGGGACGGAAAAATCCTTTTTGAGGGACAGGAAATTCAGGGAAGGAGAGCCGATGAAATATCACGGCTGGGAATCAGTTATGTGCCCGAGGAACGGCGTATCTTTCCTATGCTTACCGTGAAGGAGAATTTGATTCTGGGGACGAAGAATGCACCGCGAATGAGTGCTGAGGAGAAAGCCGCCGGCTTGGAGCGGGCCTACCACTATTTCCCCATACTAAAAGATAAGGAAAAGCAGTTTGGATCGACACTTTCAGGGGGTCAGCAGCAGATGCTGGCGGTAGCCCGGGGACTGATGGGCAATCCCAAATTGATGCTTTTGGACGAGCCGTTTGAAGGCTTGGCCCCGTTAATCATATCGGAGCTGATGGCGATTGTCGTGGCCCTTTGTCGGCAAGAGAAGATGACGCTTCTCCTGGTAGAACAGAAGGCCCGGCTTGCCCTGAAGATGTCCCATCGGGGGTATGTTCTCGAAAAGGGTGTTGTTCGATGCGAGGGACCAAGCCCTGTTCTCATAGACAGCCAGGAGGTCCGGGAGCGATGCGGTCTTTAACGATTGAAATCGTTCCTGCGCTTAGAGAAATAGAAGGTAAACATGGGGGTCTGGTGATAAAGTGAACAATACTCCCTTGGCACCAAAAAGGTTTTTTTACGGCTGGGTAATAACCATCGCATCACTCTGCATAACCTGTACCGGCTTCGGGGTCCTTTATTCTTTCGGCGTGTTTTTCAAGGCTTGGCTTTCGGAATGGGCCACCTCACGGGCCTTTCTTTCGGGGATTTTTTCGGTAGCCTTTTTGTCCTACGGCGTTGCCTCCGTGGTCATGGGATCACTTACCGATCGCTATGGCCCCAGGAAGATATTGGTTATCGGCGGGCTCATAATGGGTGCCGGGTGTTGTTTGACGGCCCTTAGCCATAAGGCCGGATTAATGTATGTCAGTTGGGGAGTCATGATCGGTATAGGGGTTGGCACCTCTTACTCCCCGACAGCCTCCACTGTGTCACGATGGTTTAATTATCGAAAGGGCCTGGCTGTTGGCATTGTGGTTTCTGGATTAGGGCTGGGCACTCTCGTTTTTTCACCCCTTGCCGAGTTCCTTAAAGCCAGTGTGGGATGGCGATTCACGGCTTTTATTCTGGGCCTTATTGTCTGGGCTGTTTTTCTTGCCGGGGCATTTGTCATTCGGAGGAGTCCCGAGGACATGGGGCTCAAACCCCTGAGCCGTCCCCCCGGGCCGACAGACAATTACGCCCAGGCGGGAGAAGCGAGCACGGGTGACGGGAAAGCGATTTCTCCTCTCATCATCACTCTGGCTCAGGCCATGAAACAGCGTTATTTTTGGACGCTCTTCGCGGTCCATTGTTTCTGGACCATCGGATTTACCATCCCCTTGGTTCATCTGGTGCCGTATGCGACGGATCTGGGTGTTAAAACGGATACAGCCGCCACCATGTTGGCTGCAATAGGGGCAACGAGTGTCGTAGGTCGGGTCTGCCTGGGGGTTTTGACTGAACGCCTGGGTACCAGACTTTCCCTGGTGGGTCTGCTCATGTTTCAAGCAGCCACAATGCTCTGGCTGATTGCAGCAGATAAGGCTTGGATGCTATGGGGGTTTACCTTTTTCTTCGGTTTTTCTTATGGCGGGTTGGCCTCTGTATTTCCTCTCGCCACCATAGATTGTTTTGGCCTTCACGCCATGGGCTCGATCTTCGGCGTCATTCTCCTCGGGGCTACGCTCGGAGGAACGATAGGGCCGGCTTTGGCAGGGTTCATCTTTGATATGACGAAAGTCTACAGGAATGCATTTTTGTCAGGAGGCCTCTCCATGATCGTTGGGGCAGGTCTTGCCCTGGCCATGCGGAAAAGTACCGCATAGGCGGAGCCTGGGACAAGGGGATTTTTCGCGGAAGCGATTCTTACCGCCAAAATATAATATTTTTTGTCAGGGGGAAAAGAAATATGGAGGGTGGACTACCCGCAAAGCGATATTTCGATCAATTTCTGTGTCTTACCTTCGGTCAGCTTTTGGATCGCCTGGCTCAGGAGCGGCCTGACCAGGAATTGTTAGTCTACAGAGACCAAAGGACTACCTACGGGGAGTTTTATCAACAGGTATTGCAGATGGCCGCCGCTTTGAGGCGGCTGGGGATAAGGAAAGGGGATCGAGTAGCGGCACTGTTTCCAAACCGACCTGAATTTTTTATCCTGCAGCAGGCCTGTCTGTATATGGGAGCGGTATTTGTCCTGCTTTCGACACGCTATCGGGAATTCGAACTCAGCTACATGTTAAAGCACTCCGGCGCTCGCTGCCTCTTTACTATCGGGGAATACATGAATACTAATTTTATTGAGCTGATAGGAAAAATCAAACCGGAACTCCCTGAACTGGAATTGGTCTTTGTCTTGGGTTCGGATGGCCCCGACTGGTGTTGTTCCTATGATACGCTGGTCAATTCAGACCGTGCAGGGAATTTCAACGGGCTCCGGGATGAGCTTCCTGCCTATGAAGATATCGCTTCCATTTTGTACACCTCGGGAAGCACGGGCCTTCCCAAGGGGGTCATGATGTCCCACCGGGCCTTTATTTATAATTCCACCCAGGTGTCCCAACGGCTGCGCATCAATCCAGACGACGTTTCGCTTATGATGGTCCCCTGTTCCCATACTCTTTGTGCCTTCATTCAGTTTACCAATGCCCTTATGGCCGGTTGTCGCATCGTAATCATGGAAACCTTCGAACCCGGAGAAGCGTTACGTCTTTATGAGAAAGAAAGGGTCTCCCTTATTTACGGAGTCCCGACGATGTTTCACCTCATGCTCGATCATCCGGACTTCACCAATTGTGATTTCAAAAGCAGTCGCGCCGGGTACATGGGAGGGGCCTTTTGTCCAAAAGAGCTGGTTCAGGCCGTAAGGACCAAAATGAACTGCCAGATAAGCTGTACTTACGGCATGAGTGAAAACGGCTGCTGCACCATCAGCGATCTGGATGATGATGAGACGGTGAAGAGTGAGACGGTAGGCCGGCCAACCGCAGGGATCGAGATCAAGCTGATGAGCGACGAGCGTAAAGAGGTCCCTCCTGGAGAGGTGGGAGAAATCGTCGTGCGGGGGGAGAACCTTTTTACCGGCTACTACAAACAGCCGGACCTTACCAAAGCCTCTTTCGATCCTGAAGGCTTCTTTTACACCGGTGATCTTGGTAAATTTCTCGAAAACGGATATCTCACCATCGTAGGACGGAAAAAAGAGATGATAATCAGAGGAGGATTCAACGTCTACCCCGTGGAAGTTGAAGAGCAGATCCGGCTCATCGAGGAGATACAGAGCGTGGCCGTTATCGGGATCCCCGACCCGGTAATGGGTGAAAAGATCATTGCCTGCATCGTGCCGGTTCCCGGGAAAGAGGTGGGGCCTGAAGAAGTGATCGCTTTTTGCAAGAAACGGCTGGCCAATTATAAGGTACCTAATGCGGTAGTCATTATGAATGCATTTCCCACGACAACGATCGGGAAAATACAGAAATTCAAACTCCAGGCCGAGTTGACGGAAAAATTTGGTAAATGAGGGGATAAGGGAAAAATAACCGCAAATAAAACCCCGGGTTTATTACAGGTCTCCCGTCGCTTCTGCTTTTAGGCCTCCATCACCATCGCCCCTCCAGACTTTTCTGGATAATGTGAAAAGAATAACTTTTTGCTTGACAACTTTTTCTGGTCCTTTATAATTATAATGTAACTATAAAGTAGTTAAT
>CAZDYX010000154.1:0-8004 GCA_964509775.1 uncultured Desulfobulbia bacterium
TCCGCGAGCAAGTCAGAATAGAAAACTGCAACAAGCTCATCGTCTTCGATGAGGAACGCTATGCCATTTTTGATGCATACGAACTTTTGATCCTTACCGGGGAAAAAGTCCTCAAGCCTCGGGGCAAGCCGGAAATCATCACCAAGGAAGACATCCTAAAAAAATACGGCGCTCTCCGGGAATAAACATAACGCCTCCATTCTTTCCGACCTTTCGGAATCTCGCATCCATCCAGTCAGACCAGACCACTGTCGTGGTGTTACCTCTATTCATGCGTTACGAAAATCACGTCCGTTCATTCCGCCCCATTTTATTTTTTTAATATGCATACCGCCCATTGCCCAGCGTTACCCAAGGGTTGTTACTACGTCCACTCGGCAGACGATGGAATGTAGGGCATTCGGGGTGCCTTCAGTGGCTGTGAAAATGCCTCCTGCCGTTGGGGGCGTCGTGCTTATCAAATATCCAGTTACTTACTCCGATCATTGCAAGGCCATGGCAACTTAGGGTACAATATTTTTAATGGTAAGAATAGTATCGGTGGGGGACATAGGGAAAAGATCAAAAAGGTTTTTTCTTTTTCCGGCCGGACCATTTCAGCAAAGGCCTTTTGCGGCAAAGGAGGTGTTTTATGAGAAAAAATCAGGAAAGTTTTCCAAATGTGTCGGCTGACAGTACAGGATCTTCCCTGACCAGACGCAACCTTTTAATTAAAACAGGACAACTCATCATCGCCTCATCTGTCCCAGGCCTAGGTTGGGGGCAAGCAGGATCAGCCAGGGCGGATGATGTCGGTGTTTCACCGGCGGTATCCCGACGCGAAATAAATATAGGGACCTTCGGGCCATCACACTGTGCGACCTCGTTTGTTTATACTAAGCTCAAGGGCCTTTTTGCCCAGGATAAATTACCGGTCAACCTGGTCAATTATCCGAACATGCAACTCATTGCCAAGGATCTTATCGGCGGCAAGCTTGATTTCGGCCAACTGATTGTTCCCATGGTCTTTGCCATCAACACGGGTTCAAAACCCTTTGAGCAGGCCACCCCAATGGTGATTACTCAAATTGCCGGCACTAACGGCGCCGCCTTGATGGTCAGAAAAGGCTCTGGCATATCCCAACCTGCCGATTTTAAGGGTAAAACCATGGCAAACCACAGCAAGCTCTCGGTCCATTATCTGATCAACATGATGTTTTTGGAAAGCTACGGCCTCGATTATCTAAAGGACGTAAATTTCAAGGTTGTTGAACTCGAAAAGATAGTGGCCGCCATGAAGGACGGGGAACTCGATACCTTTGTCATGCCTGAGCCCCAAGATGCCATGGTTGAAGATAAGGGCATCGGCGATGTTTTTATGTTAAGCAAGTACATCTGGCCTAATCACCCTTGTTGTTCTCTGGTGGTCAGAAAGGATTTTTATGAAGGCAACAGACAACTGGTGACGGATGTGACCAGAACCATGACCAAGGGTGCGCTCTTGGCCAATGAGCCTGCCACGAGAGGTGAGATCATTGACCTTCTGCAGAGCACCTCCGATTACAACTATGACAAGATCCCCAAACCGGTCCTGCTAAAGGCCTTCACTCCGGGTCGTTCCGATTTTTACCCCTTTCCCTATCAGAGTACGGCCCGGGTTATTATTGAAATCATGAAGCGTCATGACCTGTTGCCCAAGGAGGTGAAGGATGCCGAGTTGGCACGATCGGTTTTTCTCTCTGGCGTTTCCCGGCAGGTAATGAAGGAACTTGGCGCCAATCCCCCGGAAAGCGACTTCCGGGCGGAAAAGATCCTAGGACAGGTCCGCGAGTATCAAGACCAGGGATAATGATGTTTGATTTTGTTAAAAATATTAAGTTTGCCAAAAAAATATTCCTTGCCGTATTTGTTCCCTTGACACTCATTTGTATCATTTTATGTGTCTATGTTTTGATTAGAATTGAGAATGATTCTCTTAAAAGAATTGATGAAAAGGGGAATGCATTAAAAAATATTCTCGCAAAAATAAGTGTTACTCCATTAATGATCCATGATTATTGGTCTTTAGAAGATTATATAATTGAAGTGGTGCGTGATAAGGAGATTGTGTTTGCCGTCATCAATGATCACAATCATAACCCGATAACAAACACCAGCAAAAAACCTGTTCAGTTAAAAGATAGTAATGTAGAAATTTATCATGCTGATATCAACAACAATGCCATGATATTGGGGAACGTTGAGATTGGGATATCTACTGACAGATATAAGGATGAACTCAGACGCGACATTGTTTTTTTTATAATTGTTGTCGTGGTCAATATCGTCATCGGCTCCCTCATCTCATTGCTGGTCTCAAGGGCGGTCACCAAACCGGTCAACAAGATAACCGCTGCCATGAAGCAGGCCGAAAAGGGTGATTTTGCGGTTCAGGTCGAGGTTGATGCCAAGGACGAACTGGGGGCCGTGGCCAATGGGTTTAACGAAATGCTCTCCCAGATCCAGAAACGGGATCTGGAACTGGAGCGGTATCGGACCGGGCTTGAGGATCAGGTCGCAGAACGTACGGTCGAACTCGATGATACCAATAAGCAGTTGCAGCAGGAATTGCTCGAGCGAAAAATGGCCGAGGTCGCTCTTAGGCAGTCAAATGAATTTTCAAAATCGGTAATCAACAGTATGCCGGATGCAATCTGCATCGTAAGGCCGGAAGATTACACAATAGTCGGTTTTAATACCGTTTTTCTGGAAAAATACGGCTTGACCCCGGATTCGGCGTTAGGGAAAAAATGCCATGAGATCACCCACCTGCGCGCAGATCCCTGCATTCCACCCTATCATGCCTGTCCAATGTTTTCTACCATCAAAAACGGTGAACATGTCACGGTGGAGCATCTGCATCAGATCGGGGACCTGGTGGAATATGTCGAGGTATCCACCTCACCTATCAGGGATGAGCGCGGAAAAATTGTTCAGGTAATCCATGTGGGCAGGGATATCACCGATCGAAAACGGGTCGAGTCCGAGATCATCAAGGCACGGCAGGCGGCCGAAGATGCAAGCAGGCTTAAGTCAGAGTTTCTGGCCAATATGAGTCATGAAATCCGGACCCCCATGAATGCCATCATCGGCATGACCTCCCTCGCGCTCGATACCGAACTCAATGACGAGCAGCGGGATTATATGTCCACGGTGCAGAAAAGCGCCCATGAACTGCTCAACCTGATCAATGACATACTTGACTTCTCCAAGATCGAGGCGGGCAAGTTGGCCATTGATCGGATCGATTTTAATCTGCGGGTGTTGGTGGAGGAGATTGCCGATGTACTTGCCCCGCAGACCGCGGCAAAGGGTCTGGAGTTGGCATGCTTTGTTGATCCGGAAATTGTACCTCTGGTCCATGGCGATCCTACCCGTATTCGGCAGATCATTATCAATCTCGGCAGCAACGCCATAAAATTCACCAAAAAGGGCGAGGTCGTGGTCAGGGCTGAACTGCGGCAGGAATTTGAGGAATCCCAGCGGGTGTTATTCTCCGTTGCCGACACCGGGGTCGGGATTCCGCCGGAAAAGCAGGGTGCCATCTTTGAAAAGTTCACCCAGGCCGATGGCTCGACCACCAGGCTCTATGGCGGTACGGGGTTAGGCCTTTCCATTTCAAAGAGGCTGGTCGAACTGATGGGAGGAGAAATCGGGGTCGAGAGTGAGGATGGTAAGGGCAGCAGGTTCTGGTTTTGGGTGCCGTTAAATAAGGCAAAGGTACCGGCTAAGATAAGCACCGAGGAGATAACCGCTGATCTGAAGGATTTACATGTGCTGGTGGCCGACGACAATGAAACCAACCGCATTATTCTCACCAAGATGGTGAAATCCTTTGGTTGGCGGGTCCAGGCCGTTTCCAGCGGTTCCGAGGCCATTGCCGCCCTGCAGCAGGGGGTGATTTTGGGAGATCCCTTCCGGATTCTGTTACTTGACATGATGATGCCAGGCATGGACGGTGAGCATACCTCCATTATTATCAAGAGCATCGCCGAGATCAGGGACACGCGGATCATCATTCTCACCTCATTGGGAAACCGGGGGGATGTGTCAAGACTCCGCGAGATCGGGGTGAGCGGTTATCTGGTCAAACCGGTGAAGCAGTCCCTTATATTCGACATGATCGCCACTATAACCGGCAATCGGCGCGAGAAGCGGGAAGGGGAGGATAAGTCGGTTGTCACTCGTCATACTATTGTCGAAGGCAAGATGCAAAGTGTCCGGATCCTCCTGGTGGAGGATAATCCCGTCAATCAAAAGATGGCGGCGATCATGTTGAGAAAGGCGGGATTCATCGTGGACATCGCTGATAATGGCCGACTGGCCGTTGCTGCGGTAGATCAAAAGACATACGACTTGGTCTTCATGGATATCCAGATGCCGGAGATGGACGGCTATGAGGCCACCCGTGCCATTCGCAAGGCAGAGGCCGAGTCTGGCCGTCATAACATCATTGTCGCCATGACCGCCCATGCCATGGTCGGAGACCGGGACCAGTGCCTTTCGGCCGGCATGGATGACTACATCTCAAAACCTATAAACCGGAAAGAGTTTTTTAAGTTGATCGATAAGTGGATAAAACAGCAGGGGTCGCCCCAGGCATCGGCAGAGGGTGAAGCCGCAAAGATGATGGTCGCGTAACTACTCAGGTGGATAGACTGTAGGAGTTTAGACTGTAGGAGGAAAAGGAGGACACCGGCACAGACGTTGGACATCCTGATTCATCCTGTTCAGCAGGGCAAAACGTTGATCTCGGCGCCCATTCTCTCATCGTGCTCCGACCTACAGACTATAAACCTACAGTCTATCCACCTGAGTAGTTACCAAACAACGCCAAATAGACCCTCCTCAAAATCCGTTACAACCGTTCCTTCCCCCATTTTCCACTTGACGTAAGGATTCTTTGACACTAAGATGGCGTACTGAATAGTCATTCATATTTTATGCGGAGATGGAAAGGCCTAAAGGCTGCCCAGTCAGACGGAAAGGGCATGCAATTTGACGTGTGAAGTGGGTCTTAAGGGAAAAAACTAATTTTTGAGGAGGAAAAAACCATGTCTGTTTATGTCGTAGGTCACAAAAGTCCGGATACCGATTCCGTAGCTTCGGCGATCGCTTATGCGCATCTGAAAAAGGCCTTGGGAATGGATGCCATTCCGGCCCGGCAGGGGGAACTCAATCCCGAGACCATACTAGTTCTTGATAAGTTTGGGTTGGCAACCCCGGAAATGATGACGGATGGCGCGGGCAAGAAACTCATCCTGGTTGACCACAGTGATATTTCTCAGGCCCCGGATAACCTGAACAAGGCCGAGGTGATCGAGGTCGTTGACCATCATAAGATCGGCGATGTCACCACTAACAGCCCCATTTTTTTCCTGGCCATGCCAGTTGGATGTACCGGAACGGTACTCAAAAAGTTGTATGAGGACCATAAGATCGAAATTCCCAAAAATATTGCCGGTCTTATGCTTGCCTCCATCCTTAGCGACACCGTGCTCTTCAAGTCGCCCACCACCACCGATATGGACAAAACAGCCTGCGAGGGCCTGGCCAAGATTGCTGGTATAGCCGACATGAAGGCCCTGGCAATGGAGATGTTCAAGGCCAAATCCGCTGTTGCCGGTGTTCCGGCCCGTGACCTTATCTTCCGTGATTACAAAGATTTTGATATGAACGGCAAGAAGGTCGGGATCGGCCAGCTTGAGATGATTGATATCTCGCTCGTGGACGATGTGCGTGATGCCCTCTTTGATGAACTGGGCAAGGTAAAGGCCGAAGGTAACCGTCACAGTATCTTCCTGATTCTTACCGACATCATGAAGGAAGGCTCAGACGTTATGGCCATCTCCGATGATCCTGGAATTATGGAAAAGGCCTTTGGAAAGAAACTCGAAGGCCGTTCCGTGTGGATCGACGGCATGATGAGCCGCAAGAAACAGGCCGTTCCGCCCCTGCAGAAGGCATTCGGCTGCTGATAGGGTTCCGCTATATAACACCGATAAAAAAGGCCGTGGGTTTTCCCACGGCCTTTTTTGTTGGCAACGCCCGGGGCGGTCCTCTCTTTATCCTCCTGAAAATGGACCCGCTTGGCCCATTCATTTTTCTCCAAACACCTCCGCCCTGGGTTAACTACCCAGGTTGGTTAGGTCGTTAGACTGTAGTCTGTTACCGTGAAAATAGAAGTCAGAATTCAGGAGTCAGAATTCAGAATTCGCCCTGAACATACCCAGCTTGTCTTTATTTCCTTATTCTGACTCCTGAATTCTGACTTCTGAATTCTTTTTCATGATCTGTGGGTGATCTCTGATCATGAGCGTTAGGAAGGAAATGGATCGGAGGATGGGCACGGTACGTCTCACATCTAGTCTTTCTCTATTGCTAACAGGCTAAACTCCTTCAGACTATCGACCTGAGTAGTTATCTTCTTTCTTATTTTTTTTCACTATTTGTTGAGATTTGTTAACTCATTATATAGTATATCTTTATTATCCTGTTGTCGTTTCCTGTTTGTGGATTTCCGCCTGGAGGTTGATATGTCGGTCTTAACCGATTTTGCTCAAAAAGACTTTCTGGAGCAGGTCGTTCTGCTGGAAGATATCAGAGAAAATAAAGATGTCACCGCTATCCCTGATCTGATGAACCTGTACGCCCATCCTTTGGGTGAGGAAGCGGTCGACACCATGGTATTTCACGCCCTGTCGGAGTTGCTGAACGGCCGCGAGGAAGAGATCCTTGCCGGGCTTTCCCATGGTTCAGCCAGGGTAAAAAGGCTCTGTACGGAAAAGGCTGGAACAAACCGCATTCCCCGGGCAATCCCCCTGCTGCTAACACTTTTGAAGGAATCTGATGAACCGGTCATGTTGGCTGAAATTATCAAGACCTTGGGGGAGTATCCGGAACAAACGAAACCCGATGTCTATATTCCCTATATCAGGCATGACGATCCCACTGTCGCCGCCCATGCCATTGAACAGATTGTCAAGACAAAAGATCCCCTGGGGAGGGATCGTATTATAGACTTAATAGCTGACAGTCGTGACTTTTCTTCCGATGGCACCGCAGACTGCGAATTCATCACCGGTATTGCCATCGAAAGTCTTACCCTCATAGGCGATGAAACAGCCATCAATTTTCTGGTGGCTGCCATCCACCACGTTAATCCCCTTATCAGAAGAATGGTTCACGACGCCCTGGTCTCCTTAGGTAGCAAGTCCTATTCGGGGCTTGCAAGGGCACTTACAGCCGGCAATGTGGACGAGCAGATTATTGCGGCCAATATTATCGGCTTTATCGGCGAGAAAAAGGGGGTTGATATCCTTACCGCCAGAATGGACAATAAGCAGGAACTGACCGAAAATGTCAAATTTGCCATTTATGAAGCCCTGGGACGGATTAAATCCCTGCGCAGCAATGTTTCTCTGTTGGATGGGCTCGCTGAAGAAAACGAACTGATTTTGGTTGCCGTGATCACCGGCCTAGACAATCTTTATAACGTCGGCATAATCGGAAAATTTAAAGAGGTCCTTGAAAAAAAGGATGTCCAGGCAGAGCGGGTGCTTAAAGCCATCATTATGACCCGGGCGATTCATCTTTTTCAAGCCCTCTACGAACAAGAGACCTTGGGAGATCGCCTTATTGCCGCCCTCATAAAAAGCAATGATAAGGACGCACTTGAAACCTTAAGTCCGGTACTTGAAAACCTTGCCTTTCCTCGGGCACAGGCCGATCTGGCGCGGTTGATCAAAAAGAGCCAGAGGTCTGATTCAGGCACAAGACGGATTGTGGCGGCCGACGACTCCAAGGCCATGCGCCATTTTTATTCCACCGTTGCCACCGAACTTGATATGCCAATTTTAACCCACATTGACGGCAGTCAGACATTGGAATATTTTAAGGCAGGGGGTGAGGCGGATCTGCTCATCACCGACATGAACATGCCGGTCATGGATGGGATCGAATTGGCGCGGGAGGTGCGCAAGCTAC
>CAZDYX010000155.1:0-965 GCA_964509775.1 uncultured Desulfobulbia bacterium
TTGGCATCTTCCCACTAATCCGCGATGAGCCATTTTTTCCATCCGCCTGGGCATGGCCTCTATTCCTCTACCATCTCCTTAGCAAGTTGCTTGACCTTGAGCGGTACGATTTTCCGGTAAACCTCTTCCGGACTTTGACGGTTGCCATTCACCGTGAGCAGGTCATCCTCAATGGAGATATTGAAAAGACGCTCATTTTCCAGGAGATAAGGGAGAATGAGTCGCCAATCCTTTTGGGTCAACTTGCTGAAAGCCCCGCCGTTCAATTGCTCCTCCACCAGCATCCGGTGCGGGTCTCGCACAAAGATGGCCCCGCCGGAGGCAAGCGAGAAAAGGTTTGAACCGGGATAGGGCGTTGCCTGCGAACGGACAACGCCTTCATTGTCGAATTCTATGCCGTTTAAGATGATAAAGCCGCCGCCCTGGTACGGATCTCCCGCCATAAAAGATTCCGCCAGATAGTCCAGGGCCGTGCCGTTGATGACTACCTTGGGCCGGCCCACAGCATTAATAAAGGGACGGCCGGCGGCATTGCCCATGACGTAGACCTCTCCCCCCTTGGCCCCGTACATAAAGGTCTGCCCGACATCGCCGTAGATGACCAGTTTTCCGGATTTCAGGATCTGACCGAGCTGATCCTGGGCATTGCCGTGCACCCTGATCGTCATTCCATCGATGCCCGATGCCAGGTAATCACCCGAACTGCCGTATACATCGATACACACATCCTCGGTTGCCGGCCCTAGGCCACAACCCAGAAATCGTTGTCCCCGATATCCATAACAGATAAATTTCTTCCATCCCAGGGTAAAGGCCTTGCAGATCAGCCTGGCATCGCAGTCATCCCCCTCCGGAGGAAAGCCCTGGGCGTTTAAGACCAGGAAGGACTGCTTGCCGACCGGCCCAATAAGGTTGCTCCTGGTATTCCAGGTGATAAGGCGAAAGGAGCCTTCCTGGTCTGAACC
>CAZDYX010000155.1:975-7970 GCA_964509775.1 uncultured Desulfobulbia bacterium
CCGATCAAGGTGACGCCCTCGAAAAGGGTTTTCAGGCCGCTGCGGATGATTCGCAACACGGAACTGCGCTTCAGGCTGCCGGTGGCATAGCGCTGATCGTTAAGCAGGGTGAGCGCGTCAATAGCGGTTCGTCTCCGGCTGTCGTCATTACCGACCTCTTCCGAGATCCTTTGGCAGCACCATCTGAGGAAGTCGAAATCGGCCGTCCGCATTTTTTCTTTTATATAGGTGTAAAGTCCTTGCGCATCGTCGGCACGCAGGTATTCGGAAACGGTTTTCGCCTCCGCCTCCGAGGAGGCAGGCGGACTTATGGTCAGGCTCATATCGCAGGCCAGTTGATTTTTCGGAAACCGAACCTCCTTGCCGAACTTGTCGCTACAATTCATCCGCTTTTGGCCCGGATTTACCGGGTCATCGTTTATGGTGAAGATAAACGTACCGCCGTCCGCGTGGCTTCCTCCTCTGGCGTTCCAGTATCGGTCGGCCACCGGGCAGATGCGGTTATCCTCTTCGGCCAGGCTCGCCAGGGTGGCGTCGATGGCCTGTTTTTCGGAACAGACGAGTCCTACCTGGACCTCACCGTCGTGAAAGGCAAAGACCTGGGGACGGAGCATGGCCGTATCGGTGATCCCGATCAATTGGAACTGCTTGCGGTAGAAGTCATTACGGGCGATGATAAAAAACCACGGCCCGTCCGGGGAACCATGGATGTGCATGGACTGCAGTTGGTTATAGATCCTCTGTTTATCGATCGGTAGCATATCTATATCCATCTCGCCGGTTGGGGCGAAGGCCTCGACGATATACTCCAGAGGATAGCCGTAAACGCGATTGAGGAGATCGAACATCAAAACGGCAACCTCGGTGTCGGTATGAAATTGCGTAAAGATGTTCTTCTGGCGCAAATAGTCGGCCACGGAATAGTAGTTGGCAAAGTCGCCATTGTGGACAAGGGCGTCATCCATTCCCATAAAGGGATGGGCCCCGGCAGGATGCCAGACCCGGCCCTTGGTGGGATAGCGTTGATGCGCGATCCATATATGGGCCCTGACGTTTTCCAACTGGTAGTATTGCGCCACCTTTTCCGCATATCCCACGATCTTCAAAATGATCATGTTGCGGCCGTGCGACAGGACAAAGGCCTTCTTTTCCCCCACGGTGTCGTAAAAACTACGATTGAGCCGGATGGTGTTTTGCCAGATGAATTCGTCCTCCACCTTTCTCGGGTCCATCCTATCCAGACCGTTTTTTCCGGCAAAGGCTGCCAACTCATCCGGTTTCACTCTCACAAAATAACGCCAGACATCCGGCGGTCTGACCTCCAGTCCCTCTATATCCCGATAATCGTCAATGGTCGGAATTCTTTGCCCGGCAGCGACATCCAGAAAAGGAGTGATGAATTCCTTTTCCACGTCCGGCCGGGCCTCCGGGTCAAGCAGGGCCACCTGGATGATATAATGGTCATCGAGCATTTCCCGGGACACCCCCAGGTCTTCGGGCGCCAACCCTGCCGCGGCTATTCCTCCGCCCTTGCCGTTTCCCCGGTTGTGCATGAGACGCGAGGGCTCGAATATGTGTTTCCCTCCCACCGGGATCGTACACGCAAAGCCGGTAACGCCGCAGCCCCCCTCCTCGTCAACCTTGTTCTGCTGAGTCGGAACCACGGGATAGATGTTTCTTCGGGAACGACAGATCTTATCTGCAAAAGAGGTTCTCATAGGTTCACTTACCAACACCGGAGTTTTCGTAGTCGAGATGCGTAAGGCAGTCTGTCCTGCCGACCAATTCCCGTATGTCCCGCATGCCGAGCCGGTAGAGTATCTCGATAAACTGCGTCCGCCAGGCGGCCAAAAGATTAATCAATCTTTGGGTGGCCCAGTCCACATCATAGAGCTCGCTCAACTCCGGATCGGTGGTGGCAATTCCCCGGGCGCAGCCGCGTCCGCTTGAGCAATTGGAGCAACGGATACATTCGAGCGCCACCATCTCGGCCGTCCCGATTACAATTCCGTCCGCCCCCAGGGCAATCGCCTTGGCAGCATCATGGGCCGTGCGAATGCCGCCGCTTACGATCACCGTTATTCGGTCGCGCAAACCTTCCTGCAGCAAAAAGTTATGCACCTTGACAATGGCATACTCTATCGGCATGGCAATGTTCTTTTTGGCGATTTCAGGCGCCGCGCCCGTGCCTCCATAGCTACCGTCCAGATGGATGATATGGGCCCCGGCGAAATAACTCCCCACCGCGACCATATCCACGTCGGTCGGCGTTGAGACCTTTACGGAAACCAGGGCCTTCGGGTTCATCTCCTTGATCCAATCGATATGTTTCTTGTGGTCCTCAACCGAATAGACACTGTGAAACGGGAAGGGAGAAAAGAGCGAATTCCCGGGAACCGCCTCCCTCATCTTTGCCACCTCAGGGGTTACCTTGTCTCCCAGGAGATGCCCGCCCAGACCCGGTTTTGCCCCTTGGGCATATTTGAATTCAACGATTTTCACGCGTTGGATCGTTTCTTCGCGAACCCCGAAGAGGCCGGTTGCCACCTGGGTTATGACATGATCGTCGTAGGGGCGAAGCTCATCGGGATACCCCCCTTCTCCGGTACAGGTAAAGGAGTCCCATGCTGTCCAGGCCCTGGCCCTGGCTACCAGCGTATTCAAGCTGATCGAACCGTAGGACATACCACCGCCATAAACCGGAATCCCGATGTCAACCTCAGCGCCCCCAATATTGCCTCTGTTTAGAGGTATCCTGGTGGAAAATTGCTCGGCAGCCAGTTTCTCCGGGGCCTCCCTGATAAAACGGAAACGGATCTTATCAAAGCCGCCGCCCGAATCACCGGTTTGATATTCAATATCGCCGGGGGGAACCTTGCCCGTCTCTGCCATATACCAGGTGCTGATCAACAGGTCGGGGGTCCACCTTCGATCGCCGATCACCTCGCACAGCGGGTTATTTCCCAGGGAGAGTGCCTGTTGCGGACATTCCTTGACGCAGATATTGCAGGAAAATCCGATGCAAAGGTGGTCCTTGGGCCTGGCCATGGCATTATTGCGCCTTCCATGCACGCCATAGGGGCAGACCCTGGCGCAGGCGCCGCACGCCACACAACCGCTGCTCCGCCGCAGCAGGTATTTGCCGATGGCATTGTTGAAGCGGCTCGGGGTTATCCTGACCTCCGGAAATCCGGCCGTCGTCTCTTTATTGGGTTTCATTTTGTTCCGAAGATTTTACCGAATGTTTGCGCTTCAAGATCCTTGAAAAACATGGCGCGTCCCATTTCACCACGCACCCGCCTAACCTCGCGTATCCCCATGGCGCCCAGCACCTCCAGGATCTGATTTCTCCAGGCCCCCATGAGATTGACGATGCGCGCCTTACCCCATTCGGGATGGATGTTTTCGATTTCGACCGGGCAGGAAAGGCCATTTTCACAACGCAGACACACGCGACATTCAAGGGCCAGCAAAAGGGGAATATCGATTGCCACCGCGTCGGCGCCGCAGATGATGGCCTTGGCCACATGCTCGGCCATGGCAATGCCCCCCCCGACCACCAGAGTGACCTGCTCTCTCGTGCCCTCTGCAATCAGATGGTTGTGCACCTCTTTCACAATTTCCTTGATAAACCGGACCCCTTTTTCATTCACTACATTGCCGTTCCGATCGGCATGGATATGGACTATGCCGGCGCCGGCAGCAACAAGCGCGGCAACCCGTTCCGGGCTGTTTTCCTGGAGGGCGCTTTTTATCATCACTACAATATCCGGGTATTTCTCTTGCAGCTTCCCGAGGACCTCTACAGATCCGGCAGAGTCATGAATTTCAATCATCCGGGCGGGTTCAATAAGATGTCCATGGGTCTCGACCTGTTCTGCCGCCAGCAGGGGTATTACATGCGCGGCACAGGATGACAGACAAGGGTCCCAGATTTCCACCGGGACCTCAACCAAGGTGCCCAATGCCATGGCGGTCTGCGCCATGGTAAGTAAGACATTCTTGCTCGGAGTGCCGAAGGGAAGACTCCCGAATATCATGGGAATGGGAATTTCAATATTTTTCGGTGCGTCCAGTATTGGTTTTCCTTCTTCATCAAAGCGAAAGGCAATTGTTTTTCTGCCAAGGTGCACCGAGGTGTTGATGTATTCCCGGCCGTGAATTCCATCCCGGGTGGGTCGCACAATTTCCGACATATCTGTCCACATATCGTCGAATCCGGGGCCGGAAAACGGTCCTGCATATCCGGCGCCGGAAACCGGGACGCTCCCGGTTTCGGACTGATACCATTGCGTGGCGATAATATCAGGGGTCCAGTAGGTATCGCCCATAAGTTTGTATTCCGGGTTCATAACCTTGGTGATCACCCGTCCCGGGCACGACTGCACGCAGCGGAGGCAGTTTTTGCAGATAGTATCGATGGTGTCGGTGAGCTGTTCGGGGTTGAACGTGCGTTTGTTATATGCACCGAAAATACAGTTACGCTTGACGCACTTAAAGCAGCGAAGACAGCCTCCTTCCCAGTCCAGAATCGTGCTCTTCCCAACCGGAGTGAATCGCGGTGCAGCAGGCTTTGTATGAATATTGTATTTTTTCGGCATGTATTTTTATTCGCTCTCCTTGCGGAGAGATTCGATTTTTTCGATCATTGTCCGGGCAATCCCATCAAACTCTTGCCATTCCGAGGTTAAGAGTTGAAACATCTCCAACCGGCTGTTGCCGATCCCTATCTCGTCCAACAATCCTTTGGTATAATTGACGATCCGGCGCGCCCGATCGTTTCCCCCCAGAAGACGGCATTTGCCTTCCGGACAACCGACAACGAATATTGCGGAAACCCCTGCCTCAAACGCCTTGATTATCGCCAGGGTATCCACCTTGCTGCTGCATGGAAGTGTGACGATTTTAATGAACGGCTCAAAGGAAAAACGGCCCTTTCCTGCCTGACCTTTTTCTTCGCCGAGGGAGTGGAGGGCATTTTGGCAACAGAAGCCAACAATCCTGGGTGAAGACTTTGTCATAGTCTCTCTTTCCGGTTCATTCCGAATGAATAAAAAAAGGGCATCTTCCCTGAGATCAGGAAAGACGCCCTTGTCTTTCATCTTGTGAAACACCTTACCTTACACGTTACCTTACACGCCATTGTGCAAGATAAAAAGTAAGCCAACGTTTATCGTCATTCCGGTGAAAACCGGAATCCAGTGTTTTCAACGAGTTAAATGCTATCTGGACCCCGGTTTTCACCGGGGTGACGACTTTTTACGAATGCAGCAATTATTTAACGATACCCACCTGATCTGTCAAGCGGATTATCAAGGGACACGGGGAAAAAAATAATCTGGAATCTATTCAAATTCTTCCGAGAGCAGGATCGCTTCCGCCACTTTACGCATGGATTGACGGGTAGCCATGCTCCGTTGCTGAATCCAACGGTAGGCCTCCTTACCGCTCTTGTTGCGGCGTTGCATAAGAACCTCCTTGGCCCGCTCAATCAGCTTACGGGCCTCCAGTTCCTCCTGGATAACCCTGGTTTTTACCATGAGTTCCGTGTTCAGTATCGCCACAGCCGCCTGGTTGGCAACCGTTGTAATCAGATTCACCTCTGTTTCCGAAAACTTGTGGGGGGTGGAGGTGAAACAGTTGAGTACCCCTACAACTTTCTGATCATGTACCTGCAAGGGCACGCTCAACATTGATACCAGCCCGAGTTTTTGGACCATCTCTTTTTCCTTGAACCTGGGGTCTTTCAAAACATCATCAATTATAACCGATTGATTATGGGTGGCCACAAAGCCCACAATCCCTTCATCCATATTCATGGACCGCTCCTTCATATATACAGGATCAATGGTCTGGGAAGCCTTCAGCCGGATTTTAAATGGACTTACACTCTCATCTATCAGCCATAAAGAACAGATTTCAACCCCGGTCACCTTGGCCGTTACCATCACGATCAGTTTGAGAATATCTTCCTGGTAACGATCCGAGGTAATGGCTCTGCTGATATCCATCAGGGCCTTTATATATTTGTCATGGGTTTCGTGTAATATATTTGACATAGACCTTTCCAAGATTGTGATAAAGAAAGGGAAGAAACTCAGGGAACGTAGAACTCAGAAAACTCACGTACATTAAATTGTCGGAATCAGCCACGAGCCACTTCGGCATGGAACTTCAAGCCCAGCGCGCCTACGACCTTGAGGATGGTGTCGAAACCGGGGCTGCGCTCTCCCGAAAGTGCTTTGTAAAGGCTTTCGCGAGACAAGCCGGCATCACGCGCCACCTGCGCCATGCCCTTGGCGCGAGCAATATCGCCTAGCGCTTTGGCAATGAACGCCGCATCGCCATCGGCTTCTTCAAGGCAAGCCTCCAGGTAGGCCGCCATCTCTTCGGGGGTGCGAATCTCGATCATGGAGTAATCGTAGCCATACGGCTATACAATGTCAATACAGACAGACTGGTAGGTTAAAAAAATAAATCTCCCAATTTTTGATATTGAGGTGAAATACCAACAGGGGGCAACGCTCGCCGACTGCGTCACCATGCGCAAGCTGGGATTCAAGAAAGGAATACTGGTTTCGCGGGATACCCTGGCCTCGCGAGAGGGATTTGTGGTGATACCGGTAGAGATGTTCTTGATGTCTTAGACAACGGTATAATGGAAGGCAAACTGATCCAGGTTCTTGATCTGCTCGACTTCAAGCCATGATGTCACATATGAACCAGCCGACGACGGTTGGTCTAGCTATGAGGAACCCTGTATCACCATTGAGTGCACAGGCGACCTTGTAAAGGCGAGTCGGCAAGTCGTATGGAAAAGCTTTGCCTTTTTTACCCCTTCAAGCCGCCCTTTCCCAAAAATGGTCCGACTTGTTTGCCACAAAAAAATATTCTCGTCCTTGACGCCCTACTTTTCTTCATGGTAGCAATGCCATAAAGGCTGTTTTTGACTGTGAGACGGTGGGGCTGACTGTGTATTTTTCCTTCATGAAATG
>CAZDYX010000156.1:0-7945 GCA_964509775.1 uncultured Desulfobulbia bacterium
CGGATATCGTCCGCGAGTCGCTAGTTGTCAAGTTGGCGAGTTGTTTTCATCATCCCCCAAGGGAATGGGTGATTTGAAATGGATTAATCGACCTGTATTTCCTTTTTCAATGGATTCCGGAATCCAGAATCAGATGGAGGTGAAATATGCGTCAACTGCTTGTCGAATGCAGCGATCCGGGACTGGTCGTGACACTGGCGGAGGAGTTGGAGAATGTACTTCGCCACGTTGACTTTGAGCGCGCCAGATTCCTTCAAGATCAACTTAACGACCTTTCTCGTGAGCTGGGGACTGACTTTGAGGAGGCGTGGCGGGGTTTTCGGATCGAGGTCCCCAACGACGGCGGAGCACCGCTATCTTTTGGCAATCGTGATCCGGTGGACCAGGAAAAGCTCGGACAACTTCTTAGCCGGGCGGAGGAACAGGGGATCGGGAAATTCGGGGTGCGGTCCACTCTTTTACTCTCCCAGGACGGCCCGCCGCTGGAAACGCGTGAGCAATATGTGCGGGACCTCGCAGATGCCATCCGTCAAGCCTGTTCGGACGATGTGTCTCTCCTCCGTCGTCCGCTTGACTTGCCAGCCTCTCTGGAAAGCCATCGTCTCCAACTTGTCAACGAACAGGTCGGGCAAGTCCTGAACGTGCGGGCCCGGCACCCGTCCGTGGGGCATCCCTGGATTCGCGACACGATGCAGCAGTTAGAGAAGGCGCTCCAAGAGGTGAACATCCGAGCCGAAGCCGTCATGGAATACGAGTTGACCCGGGTGAATCCAGTAGAGGTGGGTCCGGATAATTGCACTCGTTGGGCTGCCCTGGCAGTGCGCCTGGACAAAGAGGTGGAAAAATGGTATGCGGCTGCCGAGGAGCAACTTGAGTACTTATACCAACGTGCAGCTCTGGTCCATCTCCTGTGGACAGACATTCAAGGAAAGGGCGGAGCCCGTCTTTTTCTGGAAAACCGGCTGAGGTCTCATGTCAAGGAAGCTGAGGGTGTATATTCCCGGGATGGTCAGGAGGCATTGCGACTGGTTTACCGGGAGCTTTGCAAACCTTCTTGGGGCCGGCAGCTTGGCAATTTGGACGAGGATGAGAATGGAAAAGTTGATCATAAACCTATTCACCCCGCGGAATGAAACCCGGCCTCTCAACTTTAGAGGCTGTCTGAAATACCGGAGATGAGCCTTGATCGGCTTCGCCTGGCTTCGGTAGAGATCACCCAGCAGTGCAATCTTTGCTGCCCTTACTGCGATCAGCCGAGGTCCGGGCTTTTTATGCCGGTTCCGCAATTCAACAATCTGGTCGACGAACTGGCGAGCGATGGAGTAGAGGCCGTGGCCCTGGGAGGCGGCGAGCCGACGCTCCACCCGGCCCTGCCCGATCTGCTCCGGGTTGTTCGAGAACAGGGGCTGCGGGCCGGACTCACCACCAACGCCCGCGATCCTCGGTTGGTTGTTCAACTGGCGGACCAGGGGTTGCTGGAGAGCTTTGGCGTCTCTGCAGGAAAAGGGGAATGGCTGCGCATGGTCTCCCATCCCCGGGCTATCGTCAACCTGCTGTTGTTGCGAAGCTCCGTAAACGAAACGATCCGCCGGGCAGCGACGGCGATGGGAAGCGGCGCCCGATGCCTTCTTCTCCTCGGCTATAAGGGCGGCCGACCTGAATTCAGGCCTTCCACTGCCGAGATCTCCGACGCCTACACCATGCTGAACATGCTGGGACGGCAATTTCATGTTACCATCGCTGCTGATGACTACACCCGCCGCCGACTCGATTTAACAAGCAGTTGCGGAGAGGGATTCCTACGGGTACGAATTGACGGCGCTCGTGAGCCGTGCTGTTTTGAAGGTTGCGAGTTCCGGTGCAACAGAACCGTGGGCAAAAGATGATCGTTACTTCTTTGTAAAACATGGTGATGGCCTGGGAGGCGTTTATTCCAAGCTTCTCAAACACCGCCTCCGTATGCTGTTTCAAATCGGGCTGTATCCGCGCCCAGATGGTGTTGATTGGTCATGAAATTTCCATATTGATGCCTCTCTTTGGCACATGCCCACCGGGAACGGCGAGCTGAGCTTCGCTCCAGCGCCTGTTCTACAGGCCCGAAGGCGACCGTTCGAACAATCGCTGGAGCCTCGTCGTTCGCTGTTAATGAAAGCATATCGGCCCTTGACATGTGTAACCCTTTGGGTTACAATCATATTATGATCAAGTCATTCAACCATAAAGGTCTTGAAGACTTTTTTTATACGGGAAAGAAGAAAGGCATAAGGCCTGAACACGCTGACCGGCTTGAGAAAATTCTTGATAGATTAAATGCCGCGTCAGAATTAAAGGATATGAATTATCCAGGTGCAAACCTGCACAAGCTGGCAGGAGATAAAAAAGACCTATATGCTGTAAAAGTGTCTGGAATTTGGAGAGTTTTTTTTGAGTTTGTTGACGGCGATGCCTATGTTGTCGACTATGACGATTATCATTAAGAGGTAAGGCCATGAGAAGAATGGAAAGACAACCGACTCATCCGGGAAAAATTATAAAAGAAGATTATTTAGAACCTTTATCCTTAACCATCAGCGAGTTGGCATCGAATCTTGGCGTTTCGAGAAAAACATTGTCTAAAATTATAAACGAAAGGGGTGCTGTTACCCCTGACATGGCACTTCGGTTATCTCGCGCTTTTGACACTACCCCTGATTTTTGGCTTACGTTACAGAAAAACCTCGATTTGTTCCAGGCAGAGAAGGCATCAAATGATTGGCAGATGGTGAAACCGTTTCCGCCTCAACTGCTACATTCACATCTATAGAAAACCAGCGAACAAGTGTGGATTTAGGGACATTGTTGCACAGTATGCAAAAATGTTGACATTTCGAAGCATTGAGGAACTGGGCCAGGCAACTACTGAAATCGCCAGAGCCCTTGGGGTTTCGACGTCAACTATCAGCCGCGCGATAACCAGGGGAGCATGATTAAAGCAGAGATAATTTCGCATAGAGTGCAACAACGTCCCCCACATCCCCCACGCCTCTCTGATGATGCGCACCCCGGCGGGTATTTTTATATCCTTTGCAAGGTTAATCTTCACGAGGTGACTCATGAATCAAAAAGATATTGATATTGCCAAACAATTGAAGAAACGGCTTTCGGAAGTGGTTCAATTGGTGGATTTAAGCGTCTTTGGCTCACGAGCAAGGGGGGACGCAGACGAGTATTCGGATATGGATGTATTTGTCGAGGTGGAGAGCCTGGACAAGGGGACCAGGGAAAAGGTTTTGGATATTGCCTGGGAAGTAGGATTTGAAAACTTCTTGGTTATCGCCCCCCTGATTTTCAGCCGTAACGAACTGGAGAATACCGCGCTTCGCTCTTCGCCCATAGTAAAGGTGATTGCCCGGGAGGGGATTCGAGTAAGGAGTTTGTCCATACCGGCAAGCTGGACAAGGAGTATTCCAGAATGCTGCATCGCCTTTTTGATGCCCGGCAGGAATCGGACTACAAGGATTTTGTCATGGTTACCACCGAGGACGCCGCCGAGCACTTAAAAATGGCGGAGAAGTTCCTGGCGGGGGTCAAGGCGCTTATTGCCCGGAATCAAAGCGAATAATCACAATGCAGGATTCCCAGACGGCTCGCAGCTACAACAGCAAGGGAAGCTCTTCATAACTGCCGGGGTAGACTGGGGCCGGTCCTGGCAATCTGAGCTCTTTTTCACGCTTTTTGCGCATGAGCTTCGACTTTTCCCCATGCTTTCAGCCAGACAAGTCTTCCAGAACAGACAGTAAGTAACTACCTTGTTCTTCTGTATACCCCAAGCGACCGGAGCGGTTTGTTCTTGACAAACTTTGTTTTGCTATTGTATGCAACTAGATTACCTCCGCCAATACCCGGGTAGGAGGAGAATGGCATTAATGGATGCAAACGATATTTATACGCAACTTTCTGAATTAAAAAACGTCCTTGATACGGTGGCGGAAAATCTTGGCCCCGGCATAGCGCGTTGTGCCGAAACTATCGTTTCCGCCCTCCGAAACGGCCGCAAGATATTGGTGATGGGAAATGGCGGGTCTGCTGCCGATGCCCAACATTTTGCCGCCGAGTTCGTGGGCCGGTTTCTTATGGAACGTCGAGCCCTGCCCGCCCTTGCCCTTACCACTGACACCTCAATACTCACCGCGGTGGGAAACGATTACGGCTATGATGCGGTCTTCAAACGCCAGGTGGAGGCCTTGGCCGGACCGGGTGATGTGGTCATGGGAATCTCGACCAGCGGCAACTCCGGAAACATTGCGCTCGCCCTGATTGCGGCAAGGGAAATCGGCTGCATCACGGTCGGCCTGTTGGGTCGGGACGGCGGGATTATTGCCAGGCAGGTTGACATCGATCTCACGGTTCGGGCCGTAAACACCCCCCGCATTCAGGAGGCGCACACAGCTATATTGCATATCCTTTGTGGTCTGGTGGAAAAAGAGATGTTTGGTGTGAAAACTGAGAATTCAGAATTCAGAATTCAGGAGTCAGGAGTCGGGAGAGACAGGGAAAATATGAAGGAATATCTCCCAATAGATTTGACAGCAGTCCGGACCTGTTCCCTGAAAGACCGGGAAAGCAAGGTCAGGATCAGGGATCATTTTGCTTGTCCGGTCACGGCCGGCATGTCCTTTGACGCCTTCATGGATTCCCTTCCCCGGCTGCTCGCCGCTGAAGGCCTGCAGGACCTGGTCGAGGCCGTGGTTTGCGCCCGCAACAATAACCGGGCCGTCATTCTCGCCTTGGGCGGGCATGTGATAAAATGCGGGTTGCAACCAGTTATCAGATCCCTCATCGAGGCGGACATGATCACTGCAGTGGCCATGAACGGGTCCGTCGCCATCCATGACTTTGAGATCTCCCTGATAGGCGCCACCTCTGAGGACGTGGGTATAACACTTAAGGACGGGAGCTTCGGTTTTGCCGAGGAAACAGGGAACGGGATGAACCGGGCCTTAAAGGACGGCCTGGACCTGAACATCGGTTTTGGGGCGGCGATCGGCCGCAGGATTATTGCGGCCGGACATCCCTTTCGCGAATACAGCCTCCTTGCCACCTGCGTGGAACATGGGGTCCCGGTTACCGTGCATGTAGCCTTGGGGACCGACATCATCCACCAGCATCCTGAGGCCAACGGGGCAGTGCTCGGCGAAATGAGCTTTCGGGATTTCCGCCTTCTCACCTCCATTGTGGCCGATCTGAACGACGGCGGGGTATGGCTCAACCTGGGTTCCGCGGTAATACTCCCCGAGGTGTTTTTAAAGGCCCTTTCCATCGCGAGAAACATCGGCCAGACCATAGAAGGATTTTATACCGCCAACTTTGACATGATCCAGCACTACCGGCCCCTGCAAAATGTCATCTCCCGGCCCACGGCAGGCAAAGGCCGAGGATTTGCCATCACCGGCCATCATGAGATCATGATCCCCCTCTTTGCCCTGGCAGTGCTAAACAGCAAGGATAAGAACAAAGACCCATGATTACCTTGCGAAAGGTTGAACAGTTTCTGGGCCGGCTCCCTGCAATCAGGGTCCTGGTGCTAGGGGACCTGATGCTCGATGAATATATCTGGGGGAAGACCGACCGCATCTCGCCCGAGGCCCCGGTGCCGATAGTCCGGGTCATGAGGGAAGAGTTACGGCTGGGCGGCGCCGGAAACGTCATCAATAACCTCCTGGCCCTGGATTGTAAGGTGCAGGTGGTAAGCGTGCTGGGCGAGGACCGCGACGGCGAGCGCCTGATCAGCCTGCTCCGGGCAAGGGGGATTGAAACCGACGGGATCTTTCGCATGCCGGGCCGCATTACCAGCCGCAAGACTCGGGTTTCGGCGAGCAACCAGCAGATGCTGCGCATTGACCGGGAAACTATTGACCCCATCTCCCCGGACCTGGAAAAGGCACTGATCGACTGGATAAGAAGAGAGGGTAAAAACTTTACCCTCTTTCTCGTCTCCGATTATCTTAAGGGGGTGCTTACGAAAGACGTACTCGCAAGCATCATCACCCTGGGCCGGGAAAGGGGAATCCCGGTGCTCGTTGATCCCAAGGGCTGTGACTTTACCAAGTATAAGGGTGCGACCCTGCTCACCCCCAACTGTAAGGAGGCCGAGACCGCGACCAGGATTCCCATTGTCGATGAAAAGAGTCTTATCGCGGCCGGCCGCCTCCTGTGTGACGAACTCGCCCTCGATGCCCTGGTATTGACCCGAGGGGAGGAGGGGATGACCATCTTTCGACCCCATAGCAATGAGGTCCATCTTCCCACCCGGGCCAAGGAGGTCTTTGATGTTTCCGGTGCCGGGGATACGGTTCTTGCCATACTGGGCCTTGGCCTTGCGGCCGGACTTGCCCTGGAGGATACGGCCCAGCTCGCCAATATAGCGGCCGGGATCGTGGTGGGCAAGGTGGGGACCTCGACAATAAGCCCGCCGGAACTGGTGGAGGAGGTCGCCCGGCTGCGCCAGGATACGGACATCAAGATCAAGGGCCGGGAGACCCTGCGCCTCATCCTCGATAAGATTCGGGGCCAGGGAAAGACTATTGTCTTTACCAATGGCTGCTTTGATCTGCTCCATGCCGGCCACGTGAAATATCTCCAGATGGCGCGTCGGCTGGGTGACCTTCTGGTCCTGGGCCTAAACTCCGATGATTCCGTCCGCCGTCTAAAGGGTCCCAGGCGGCCCTTAATCGATCAGTACGCCAGGGCCAATATCCTGGCCGCCCTGGACTGTGTCGATTTTGTCGTGATCTTTGAGGAAGACACCCCCCTTGACCTTATAAAAACCCTCAAACCCCATATCCTGGTAAAGGGCGGAGACTACACCCCGGTGCAGGTGGTGGGAAAAGAGCTGGTGGAGAGCTACGGCGGCCGGGTAGAACTTATCAACTTTGTGGACGGCCGCTCCACCACCGGCATCATTGAAGAGATCCTGCAAAAATATCAGGAAGGGTGATCCTTTTCCATGCCCAGGGCGCTCAGCCGGCTTTCCTTGCCAAAGATACTTATTCGCTCGACCAATTGGATCGGCGATGCCATCATGACCACCCCTGCCATCCACACGATCCGCAGAAATTTCCCGCAGGCCCGCATCAGCATCCTGGCCAAGCCCTGGGTTGCCGGTGTCTTTGCGGCCAGCCCGGACGTGGATGACATTATTGTCTATAAAAATAACCAAGAACACCGAGGGATTGCCGGCCTGTTTTACCTGGCCAAGGAGTTACGGCAACAAGGCTTTGATCTTGCCATACTGCTCCAGAACGCCTTTGAGGCCGCCCTTATTGCCAGGCTCGCCGCCATTCCCATGCGTGCCGGCTTTTCCAGGGATAGCCGGGGCCTGCTCCTCACCCATGGGGTGACCCTTCCCCGGAGTATCAAGAAACGCCATCAGGTCCATTATTATCAGGGTCTGATGACGAAACTGGGTCTTGCGGTCGGGTCAAACGACCTTTCCCTGCAACTCCCCCAGGCGGCCCGACTAAAGGCTAGCGACCTGCTTTCCGGGCTTGGCAGGGGGCCGTTTATCGGGCTTAACCCGGGCGGCGCCTATGGCCCGGCAAAACGATGGCCGACCCAAAATTTTGTAACGCTTACCCGAAGGTTGCACCAGGAACTTAACGCTTGGGTCCTCGTCTTCGGCACTACGGCCGAGGCCGGGACCGGGGCCGCTATTCAGGCGGCGGCCCCGGGTGCCGTACTTAATCTTACCGGCAGGACCAATCTTATCGATGCCATGGCCCTTATTGAACGGTGCCACGCCTTTGTCTCCAACGACTCCGGGCTCATGCATGTGGGGGCTGCCCTTAAAACCCCCATGGCGGCCATCTTCGGTTCCACCAACCCCGTAACCACCGGCCCTTTTTCCAAAAAGGCAATCATCCTAAGAAAAAATATTTCCTGCAGTCCCTGTTTAAAACCGCACTGC
>CAZDYX010000157.1:0-4510 GCA_964509775.1 uncultured Desulfobulbia bacterium
GGGCGTTGAGCCTCTGATGACCGAGGAACCGGATGAGGGAAATCTTCACGTCCGGGTCTGTGGGGGGAGCGCCGGGCAACCGGTGCTCCTACCTGGAAGCTGACAAGGCAGCTCATTTTGGCGTTCGGCTAGCAACAGCTGATAGGAAGGAACGAAGGATGAAAAAGAATCTATTGACGATAGCGCGATGGACCGTTACTGCAACCGCCATGGTTTTCACCATAGCTCTCTCCGGTTGCGCCACATCCCCGGCACAGGTCACTCAATGGGAACAATCAGGTGACGTGGGGCAATTGGTCGCTGCCTTAAAGGATCCGGATTCTGAAGTCCGATTGGGTGCGGTCCGTGTGTTGCGCGCACTCAAAGACCCTCGTGCGGTCGAACCTCTGATCGCCGCCTTAAAGGACACGGATGTTAAAGTCCGAATAATTGCGGCCACTGCGTTGGGCGAAATCAAAGACCCCCGTGCGGTCGATCCCCTGATCGCCGCCCTGAAGGACTCGGTTGCTGACGTCCGAAGTAGTGCGACCTATGTATTGGGCGAAATCAAAGACCCTCGCGCAGTCGTGCCCCTGATCGCCGCCCTGAAAGACAATGAACCTGGCGTCCGACAAAATGCGGCCATTGCGTTGGGCGAAATCAAAGACCCCCGTGCGGTCGATCCCCTGATCGCCGCCCTGAAGGACTCGGTTGCTGACGTCCGAAGTAGTGCGACCTATGTATTGGGCGAAATCAAAACCCCCCGCGCAGTCGTGCCCCTGATCGCCGCCCTGGAAGACAAGGAACCTAGAGTCCGACAAGCTGCAGTCTGGGCGTTGGGCAAAATCAACGATCCCCGTGCGGTCGAGCCCCTGATCGCCGCTCTGAAGGACACTAATTCGGACGTCTGGCAGAGTGCGGCGAAGGTGTTGGGCAAAATCAACGACCCTCGCGCGGCAGAGGCCCTGAGCGCAGCCCAGAAAGTGTGCCAACTGATCGCCGCCCTGAAGGACACGCATTTGGACGTTCAAATGAATGCTGCCGAGGCGTTGGGCGAACTCAAAGACCCCCGTACGGTCGAGCCCTTGATCGCCGCCCTGAAGGACACATATTTGTTCACTCAAGCGACTGCGGCCAATACGTTCGCACTCAAAGACCCCCGTGCGGTCGATCTCTTGATCGCTGCCCTTAAGGACACGGATGTTGGCGTCCGATATACTGCGGCGAAGGCTTTGGGCGAAATCAAAGACCCTCGCGCAGTCGAGCCCCTGATCGCCGCCCTGAAATACAAGGAACCTGGCGTCCGACAAAATACGGTCCAGGCTTTGGGCAAAATCAAAGACCCCCGCGCAGTCGAGCCCCTGATCGCCCTCCTGGAGTACGGCTCGGCCGTTAATAGTGATGGATGGGATGCAGCCATGGCGTTGGGCGAAATCGGCACGCCTGCTGTCGCTCCCCTGATCGCAACCCTGAAGAAGGACACGTATCCTGATGCCCGAAAGAATGCGGCCGAGGCGTTGGGCAAAATCAAAGACCTCCGTGCGGTCGAGCCCCTGACCGCCGCCCTGAAGGACCAGAATTCTACCGTTCGAGATAGTGCGGCCTGGGTGTTGGGCAGGATCGGTATGCCTGGTGTCGAGGCCCTGATCGCAGCTCTGAAGGACATGGATGGTAGCGTCCGAATGAGTGCGGCCACTGCGTTGGGCGCACTCAAAGACCCCCGTGCGGTTAGTGCCCTACTGTCGGCATTGAGGGAGCGTGACACGGCAGTGATCGTCGGAACTTACGACTTCTTCATTGGACGGGGGGAACCGGGATCAGAGGATGTGCTGATCGAGGCGCTCGATAAGTCCGGCGGCAAGGAGATGGCTGAGTACTTCTTAAACTGCGGGAATTCAAAGCTGGAAGACGCCGCGCGTATATGGGCAACAAAGCACCGTTATCAAATAAAGCCAAAGACAACATTCGGCGGGGGCTCCGCCGGGTGGGGCAGCGCGCGGTAAATACTGCTATCCAGGAGGGAAACAAAATGAAACTCTCATGACGGTATCCGTCACAAAGGATGATGAAAATTGACAGATGTGGTTGCTTTAGCATGCCCTTTGACAAAACATATGGACTATATGGAAAGTGAAATTTGATACTTATTCACGAGACTTAATATGAACAGACTGCTCGCGTTACCTGTTTTAAAATGGATGCCCGTTTTCATCCTATTGGTTGTTTTTCTGGTTAGTTGTGACCGAACTGAGAGTGATTGGAAGAAGTCGAGAGAGACGAACTCGGTAGTAGCCTATCAGCAATTCCTCGCCAATCATCCTCAGGGTGCACATGTCGATGAGGCCACGCGCAGCCTCGATGACCTTGATTGGCCACAAGCGAAGGCGAAGGATACAGTACAAGCTTACAGAGACTATCTGGAGAGGAATTCTCGTGGAAACCATATCAGTGAGGCTGAGGAAAGGATCGAGGAACTGGTCTGGGCTGCAGCTGACACCGCTGCAGCGGTGCAAGCCTACCTGGACGTCTATCCTCATGGTCGTTTTCTCGTGGACGCACAGGTGCGGCAGGCACCTGTGGTTCTGTCCGCCCCGGCGTCGATGGGAAATGGTTTCCAATTACTTGTATTAGATCCATCTTCACTCTCGGGTAAGACTGAGGAAAGGGAGCGCATCATTCTGGAAGTCCCGACCAGTCGGCCCCAGGACTTCGCGTACTATAGAAACAGTGAAGGATACTTTGTTCTCATGTCCTCCGCAGATGATATCAAAGGCACGCGATTCGGCGAGTTACTAATGAGCGATGGACGTATGTGCTTCAAGCAGGATGGGGAGCCGTTGGTGTCGGTGGATTGGAATAAAGGCACTGTTTTCCAAAATGTGGATAGCAAAGCCGTCGCTATTGGCGAATACACGTTCAAAGCATACAAATCTGAGACCGGCGAAGAACAAAAAGCGATTATGTGTAAGCGATTGGGAAAAGACGACAAATGGTGTTTTTTTGCGGGCGACAAAGTCTACCAGCAGGAGCCAGACGATAAAATCACTCAGATCGGTTGGATGGATTGGCGGGTGGTTACGCCTCCGAAAGGAGACAAGCTCATGGTGATGATGACCAAAGGCATGAGCAAGGATTCAAAATGGTTAGGGAAACATGATGGAAAAATTTATATCGAGAAATGATATGTGAAAAAGTGCCACCCTTGCAAGCGCTGGGGGTAAGTCTTGCTGACCCCATTAACAACAATAATACCAGGTGAAGTATGAACAAATCGGACCCGATAACCGCATTGGCCCAAAAGGTCGGGATTACCCACAAGGAAGCCAGCTCGATCACCAATATAATATTTGACTCCATGACCGAGGTCCTTATTGTTTTAATGATAGTTTCGGGCGCTGGATGCGCTAGTGTTCCTCATAATGTTAGACCGGAAGAGCTTTATGCCATTACGGAACAAGAAAGCATTGTTTTTGGTTCCGTACAGGTACTTAGGGGGAATGAGGATTTAACTATAATAGATCATGATAAAAAAGCAACAGGGGTGTGTTTGCACAATAATGAGTTCAAAGGTGCGGCGGTTATGGTAGATGCTACTGGATTATTTTTTATAAAACTTACAAAGGAGAAAACTTATATTGCTTTTAGCTGGACTGGATTTAGCGGGTATCTAATGTCAATTGATGTTCCAGGAGAAAAGAGCGCTATCTATATAGGCGATATCAAAATATACTTGCAAGGAGGAGAAACGAAAACAGAATTCACAAGAAGAGGCAACACAAATGTGACGACGACTAGCATAGGGGCAAGAGAAACGATAATAGATAATTATGACAATGCAGTACTGGGTTTTAAGCGTAGATATCCGGATTTTAACGGCAAATTTATGAAGAGCTTAGGTAGTCTAAAGTGATATGTTCGTTAGTTTAATTGGTTATATGCCTATTTGCTTAACTCCTAAGCTTAGTTAAGTTTTATTGGTACGTACAAGTTTCTCATAGGTAACAGTTTCGGCACTAACCAATAAGGATTAACGGACGTCTTTTCCGTCCGAGTCAATCCATTGTTCAAGTAAGCCGCGTGTAGCAGGCGAGGGTTGGCACTAGTACACTGTAAAACATAATACTTCGCATATTGAGCAAAATTGTTATTGTCGTCCTCTTAAAACAGACGACGCTCGAATCAAACTGAAACGACTGTATCCGAATCTTTAGGATATACACTGTACTAGGATGGTTTTATATGGGAATTGGTTCCGGGAGTCGGTGGCGGCGCGGGATGATTTGCAGGGAAAAAACGGTTACTGCAGAGGACGTGAAAGAAAAGATAGAGCCAACACAACAACGAATAAAGAATTCGTGTGGCGCGCCAGAGAGTAGGAACTTGCAAAACTACGGCTCCGCCGCCACACAATTCTGGGTTGAACTAAGCCGGGCTATATGGTGATCGAACTCTGGTCAGATCAACAGAATTTTTGCATTTTCATCTGAGCTTTCCGGAAATCGGAAGGTCTTTGACGTAGATTTTGATCAAA
>CAZDYX010000157.1:4520-7921 GCA_964509775.1 uncultured Desulfobulbia bacterium
AAAATACTAAATTCCTGCTTTCGCCGGAATGACGAAAAACGAAGAATTTCGACTTGTTACGAGACCATCAAATTTCATCAATGCAAAGAATCCAGGTATCAGAATTAAGAATCCAGAATGAAAAGACAGCCTACAAGAGATAGTTCCTGAATTATGGAGTCCATTGTCGAAAAACTATCGATATCTGCAGTTGTAAATTGTAAGGGACAAATTCTCAGGCTGAAGCAGAAAGAATCCTAATGATATTCTAGTAAAAAACTCTGAAAAGATGGATTGCGCGCAGCAAGTCAGCAGCAGCAGCAGCATATTTGTCTGCCCATGCAAATTGCTAATGGCTTACGGCTACCCGCACAGGTCGGATAATTCTAATATACCTGAATCGCGCCCGTATTTGGGTCAGATTTGGTTGCGCCGATTGAGCACCCCAAGGGTATTTGCTTCGCGGCCCAAAACCGCAGGCGTAGCAGCGCTACGTCGAGGATTTTGCGATTGAGGCTCGGACAAAGACATCGGTACCCCCTTGAGAGGTGTGGCCTAAAGACGGGATGCGAGATGGTATATTAGAATTTTCCGACCCTAAAGTCTTGAGGTCTTCTTTACACCGTCAGAGGAGGATATGGCTGGTTGGCCGGACTGGCGATATTGGGCTTGAGCCAGGAGTTTCAGTTGCCGTTTTTTCTCAAAACCCTGTTCGACCAAGGCGCGAAGGTCGAGCCATATGTTGTTGGTGCCCATAAGAGCTACCACCAATTCATCGTCTCCCCGTTTGAACTGTCCTACATAGGTTTTTTTGGCTGCACAGGTATAACCGGTTTTCCCTCCCACATTTCCATCAATCTGCCAAAGGGCCTTGTTGTGGCTGCGAAGTGTGGTGCCGAACTGGGTCTTTGCCTCCCGAAGCTGCAAGATCTGAGCAAACTCGGGCTGTTTCATGGCCTGATTGAAGATTGTTGCCAGATCCCGGGCGGTTGTGCGCTGCCCATCCGCTGTGAGTCCGGTCGCTGTCTTACACACCGTGTTTTGGGCACCCAAGGCCTTTGCGGCATGGGTCATAAGTTGGGCAAAGGAATACTCCGAGCCCGCCACCTTTTCGGCCACCGCCACACTGGCATCATTGGCCGAGGCCAGCAGAACCGCATGAATCAGATCCTCGGCGCGATAGTAACGACCGGGCTGGAGATTAATTTTCGAGGGCGGCATATTGACGGCCCTGCTGCTTGCAGGGACAAGCTCTGAATCGCGAAGATTCTTTATGGCCAACATTGCGGTCAGTACCTTGATCGTACTTGCCGGTTGACGGGGGACGTCAGGATTTTGGGCAAATAACAGGTCGCCGGTTTTGCTATCCAAAACGGCAAAACTCTTGGCCGCAATCCGATCGTCGGAAACCGACGGGATAGGTATTTCCTTCTGCCTGGGTGTAGAGAGTGATGCTGTCCGCGTAACCTTCTTGACCTGTTTTATTTCTTTTTTGTTCTTGGCTCGTTTCTGGTTTAAGGGTGATGGGGACTTGGCCTTGGTTGGTAGTTTTGTTGCCGATACCGGCTCTTTGAAGGGGTTTGTGGTTAACGTCCCCTTGACCTTCCTCTTGGCGCATTCTGCGGTGTTGGAAAAAGGGAACGATAAGAGAAAAAGCGCAATAAAAACGAAAACGAGTGGGCGGGGAAATTGGCTCATTGCTCCTCAAAGAATCCTATAAAATATTCTTACGGTGCAGCTCGAAATCCTCCACAACAATATAATTGTATAAAGGGACAGGACCGATAAATCAAGTAAAAAATTAACAACACCGGTGATATACCCGTTTTATTGTTGCTTTTTAATTTTATCAAATTCAAGCAACACAATATATCGTGTACTTCTTACCCGCAACCCACAATATATTGCATACTCTCAAGATCTCCAGTGGTTAGCCATCATAAAAAACTTACGTGTCAGGATGCGTGCACGGCCCCTTTCTCGTCCTTACGCCTTCTCAATCCGGAAGAAGAAACGAGGCCCGCTCGCATCCAGGACCAGGGTCATCCGATCAAGGGCACCCATCCTGGCCAACCGTTTCATATTGTTGTTGCCGGGTCCCCGGAAAATGGACTCATCCTGGGCCGCAATGGTGACCTTAACAAGGCCGTGGCGAGAATGTTCGGCGATTCCCGCCCGCACCCGACGGAAGAAAAGATGGGAAAGCACCAGTTCCCCAAAGGCGGGATGATAGGGGCCGGCAAGTAATGAGGCCTCAAGGGAGGCGGACGGCTGGAGGCCCATGCGTATCACCCTGATTCCCTGCTCGTCAAAGATTTGCTTTACCCTTGCGGTCTTTACCACGGCCCGGGCAAGGGAGAGGGGCAGGTATTGTCCTGACCGGTAGAGACCGGCAAGTCCGCTTCCGGAGAGCACCAGGGTAGGATAGAGGCGGACAAACTCAGGGCCTAGTGCGGCAAGACGACGGGCCGAGGCGACAAGGCCGGCCATGGACTCGCCCGGCAGGCCTATCATGAGCTGGCCCCCGACGACAAGGCCGCTCGCCTTAATAAAGGTAAAGGCCTCTTCCACCCGGTCCGGGGAATACCCCCGCCGGGTGGCGGAAAGTACGACCGGATCAAGGGACTGAACCCCGAGTTCCACCACGCGCACCCCCTGGGATCCCAAAAAAAGGCCGGTTTCCTTATCCACATAATCGGGCCGGGTGGAAAGTCGGATGGCCTGTACCCGTCCCTCACGAAGAAAGGGTCTGACCGCGCCCAGGAGTTCCTTCTGCCGATCGCGGACAAGTCCGGTGAAGCTCCCGCCATAAAAGGCCACCTGGACCTCCCGATCCGGGCTCTTCCGCGGTCGGGAAAGCGCATGAAGGATAATGGCGCGCACATCATCGACCGTCACTGTCCGGGACGGTCCTCTTGGTTCGCCGGTGATGGAGCCCTGATCACAGAAGAGACATCGGTGGGGGCACCCCTCATGGGTTATGAATACGGGGATCACATAGGGCTTCCCGGCAGGACTAGGCACGAATCATCGCCTCACGACAGGATGGGGAAGAGCTGCTTCAGGCCGTTGGCGATGAACTCCACGCCGATGGCGGCCATGATCAGTCCCATGATCCGGGTGACCACATTGATCCCTGTCTTCCCCAGTATGTTTGCGATGTAATGGGCGGCGCGAAAGGAGCCCCATACCATCAGGGCCACCAGGAGAATCTCGATACCCAGAATGAAATAGTGAAAAAAAGAATTGTACCGCTGGGCGTATAAAATGACCGTGCTGATCGCACCGGGACCGGCCAAAAGCGGCATACCCAGCGGTACCACGGCCTTGGTGTCCCGGTCGGCCGCGTCCTGGGCCTCCTCCTTGGTCTGCTGGGCCGGACTGACGCGGGCGTGCAGCATGGAAATGGCCATAAGCAGGAT
>CAZDYX010000158.1:0-7868 GCA_964509775.1 uncultured Desulfobulbia bacterium
CACATCAGGGCCTTCGGGCTGAAACACGAGGCGCGCGCCCTCGCCGCGAAGGCCGGGGTACCGCTCGCGCCCGGCACCGGCCGGACCAGCTCTCCGGCGGACAGCGGCAGCGCGTGGCCATTGCCCGGGCCACCATCATGGCGCCCCAGGTCATTCTGGCGGATGAGCCCACCGGCAATCTGGACCGGACCTCCGGCAACGAGGTCATTGATATCCTGGAAGGCCTGAACCACCAGGGGATCACCCTGATCATGGTCACCCATGACCCGGAGATCGGGGCCCGGGCCAGCCGCAGGATCAGAATGATGGACGGCCGTATCGCGGTTGATCTTTAAATAAAGGAGGATGCGGTGCAGGCCGAAGATATTCTTCGTTTCAGCCTCCGGGCCGCAATCGGCAACCGGGGCCGGACATTTCTCATGTTGCTCGCCATGGCCATCGGCGTCGCATCCGTGGTCCTGCTCATTTCCCTGGGTGAGAGTGCGAGGCTCTATGTCACCGGACAATTTTCCTCCATGGGCAGTAATCTGCTCATCGTCCTGCCCGGCCGGTCCGAAACCGTGGGCGGACCGCCGCCGTTCCTCGGGCTGACCCCCCGGGATCTGACCCTGGAAGATGCCATGTCGCTAACCCGTTCGCCGGCCATCCGCCGGGTTTCACCCCTTGTGGTTGGAGCGGTGCCGGTTTCCTGGCAGCAGAGGGAGCGCGAGATTGTAGTGATCGGCGGCACCCCGGACATTTTTACCATGCGGAGCCTGACCGTCAGCAGCGGCATTATCCTGCCGACCCTTGAACCGGGACGAGGCGAGGCGGTGTGCGTGCTTGGCTACAAGGCCAAGCAGGAGCTTTTCGGGCATGACCCGGCCCTGGGCGAAAAGGTGAGCATCGGCGACCGACGGTTCCGGGTTGTGGGTGTCTTGGCACAAAAGGCGCGCTCCATGGGGGATGACCTGGCCGACACGGTCATCATCCCCGTGGCCTCAGCCCAGGCCCTTTTCAATACCTCGTCATTATTCCGGATCCTGGTCGAGGCTAGCGGCGAGGAGACGGTTCCCCAGGCGAAGAAGGCGATTCTCGGAATCATTAAGGCGCGGCACGAGGGCGAGGATGATATTACGGTAATCACCCAGGATGCGGTGCTCAGCACCTTTGACCGGATTTTCCGGGCCCTGACCCTGACCGTGGCCGTGCTCGTGCAATGGGCTGTGTCCGCCGTGGTCCTGGTGGCCGTATCCAACCGGCGGTCCGAGATCGGTTTATTAAAGGCACTGGGTTCTTCGCGACAACTGATCCTCCGGATCTTTCTCGCGGAGGCCGTTCTCCTGTCGCTTACCGGCGCCGTGGCCGGTTTACTGGTGGGCGTGGGTGGCCTTAAGGTCCTGGCCTGGCTCTTTCCTCAACATTCCATCGGCCTTGCACCCTGGTCGTTGGTGGTTGCAGTGGCCGTGGCCGTTGCTACCGGTTTGCTCTTCGGGGTGCTACCGGCCAGAAGGGCAGCGGATTTGGCGGCGGCCCAGGCCCTGTCACGGAGATGATTCTTCATGAAGTCGCGTGATTTTTTTAAGCTCACCCTCGATGCTGTCCGCGAGCAGCGGCTGCGCAGTTTTTTGACCGTGCTCGGAATTGCCGTGGGCATCGGTTCCGTGGTCCTGCTTACGTCCCTCGGGGAAGGCATCCACCAATATGTTCTGGCGGAATTTACCCAGTTCGGCACCAACCTGATCGCGATCAATCCCGGCAAAACCACCACCCATGGCATATCCGGGGCAATAGTCGCTAATGTCCGGCCCTTAAGTCTGGAGGATGCCGAGGCCCTGGCCCGGCTACCCGGAGTGCTTGCCGCGGTGCCGGTGGTGCAGGGCAATGCCCCGGTAGAGGCCGGCCGACGGCAACGGCGCACCACGGTTTTCGGAACCGGTCCTTCAGTGCCCGAGGTCTGGCAGATTCATGTTGCGGCCGGCGGTTTTTTGCCCGATGATCCGCCGCGTACGGCGAGGGCCTGTGCCGTGCTGGGAAGCAAGCTCAAGGCCGAGCTCTTTGGAGACCGGCCGTTTCTCGGACAGCGGATACGGATCGGCGGGGAATTGTACCGGGTGAACGGCGCCATGGAGAGTAAGGGGCAGATGCTCGGCTTTGATCTGGACGATGCGGTCTATATCCCCATTGCCAAGGCCCTGGCCATGTTCAACCGGGAAAGCCTCATGGAGATCGATCTCTTGTATTCCACCGGCCAAAAGGCCGATATTGTGGCCGAGGCAATGAGACTGCTGCTAAAGGCACGGCACGGCAAAGAGGATTTCACCATCACCACCCAGGAGCAGATGCTCGAGACCCTGGGCTCGGTGCTCGAGATTCTCACCGTGGCAGTGGGGGCCCTGGGCGGGATCTCGCTTTTGGTCGGCGGGGTCGGGATCCTCACCATCATGACCATTGCGGTGAACGAGCGTACCGCTGAAGTCGGCCTGCTGAAATCCCTTGGTGCAACCCGCAGGCAGATTCTCGGCCTCTTCCTGGGGGAGGCGATGGTGCTGGCCTCGATCGGCGGTCTGGCCGGATTGTTCATCGGGGCCGGTGGCGCCAAGGTCCTGGGCCTGCTGAGTCCGGCCCTCCCCACCCACTTCTCCTGGGCCTATGTGTCCGCGGCCGAGCTGTTGGCAATGGTGGTGGGGCTGGGCGCCGGCGTGCTTCCGGCCCGCCGGGCCGCGGCCCTAAACCCGGTTGAGGCCTTGCGGGCGGAATGACCGTAGTTCGTTCCCCAACCCACCCGCGGCCTCCACGGGTAGCCATCCGAACTTTTCTATAGAGTATTTCGCCGCATGCCAGCCCTCGATTCCTCCGGGATATGAGACCCTACCAGATTGTTTTCAGATGTGGATAACCCTGGATCTTCTCATCCTTAGTCACCAGGTTGGCGCCCAGGGACATAGCCGTTGCCACAATGATCCGATCCGCCGGGTCGGCGTGGGGAAATCCCGGCAACCGCACCGATGCAACCGCAATGGAGTTGGAAACCGGAACAAAGATTATAAACGGCAGGGCCTCGCAACGGGCGATCCAGTCGCGAACATCAAGGGACAACAAAAGCCGTCCCTTCTCGATCAGCAAGGCCACCTCCCAGGAACTGATGGTGGACACGAACAACTCATGCCGTCGCGCTGCGTCATCCGCGGCATTTTTTGCGTATGGGCTCAACAGTTCAGGTTTGCTGACCCACCAGACCCAGGCGTGCGTATCCAAGACTATCATTTTAACGCATCCCAATCAGCCTCGCCTACCGGCTCGCTGGGATTGTCATATCGTAACATTGTGTTGCGTAATCCCTTGAAATATGCTTCCGGATCGTCAACATAGGGCACCACCTTGAGCACTGGGCGGCCATGATCGGTAATGATCAATTCTTCGCCAGTCTGCTCTATACGACGAAAATATTCCAGGCTATGGGGTTTAAACTGTGATTTTGAGACAGATTGGGGCATGGTAGTACCTCTTGATAATTTATGACCTTGTTAACAAGGTCATAATATGGTTTCAAGCCCTCAAACCCTAATCTTTTTTGAAAGCTATACCATTCTGGAAAGCAAGCCATCCAATAGATAGCCGCCTTCTTTCGCTTCCAGTACAGGGAAAATATAGGTTGTCTCCCATTCCCCGGTTTTTTCTATTGACAGCCACTGCGGAAATTAGTTAATGAATTCTTATGAGTCATGATTCGGACTCTGGATTGGCATCTCCGCTCGCCCAACCATTATCCATTCTTACAGGAGTTCAGAGATCCATGCCCTTGACCGTCGAACAGATTGCCGAAGAGGCCCTCTCTCTTCCCAGTGAAGCGCGCGCCTTGCTCGCCGACCGCCTGGTGGAAAGCCTTGACCCGGCGGAAGACGGCTATGTCCAACAGCTTTGGGCTTCCGAGGCGCGCCGTCGCCGCGACGATGTCCGATCCGGACGTGTTGAAACGGTCCCTGGCGATGAGGCGTTGGAACAGGTCCGGCGGATTTTCGCGCGATGAGGTATGAGTTTCACCCCGAGGCCCTCGCGGAGTATAAGGATGCCGCTCATTATTACGCTGGTTGTCAGAATGGGTTGGAACTTCGCTTCATCGCCGCGATTGAATATGCCATCCGGCGGATTCTTGAAGCCCCGGAACGGCATCGATTTTTTGATGAGGATATGAGGCGGTGTCTTACGCGGGTTTTTCCCTACGCCATTCTCTACACTGTCGAAGCGGATTTTGTGCTCATTATCGCTATCATGCACTGTCACCGCGAGCCTGGATATTGGCGCCATCGCCTTTCCCAAAAATTTCAAGAAAACCTTCCCATTCGTCGCCCAAATCAAGCATGTAACGGATAAAACCACCGCCTACCAATTCCGGTCGCTCACCCAGCGCTATTCCTTCCGAAACATATTGCCGATAACCGGCACGGGCCGTTTTTTTTGTTTTCCCGAATCGGGCCAACACATAATCGCAATCCTGCCATTCATTCTTGTTTCGATTCAGTAATACGCCATGCCCACACCATTTATAACGGTCCAGCCCGGCCATGTCAGCAACCAATCCGGCACGTAATGGATTGAGATGGATATACCTCACCAGTTCAAGGAAATAAGTCTCTTCGTCACAGATAATGGATTTGTATCGATTCTGAAAAAGATGACCATGTCGGCGATGGCGTCCATTGTACCGGATCGCGTAGCCGGTCAGAGGACGGCGCATATATCTGGAAATTCCACGTCCCGCTCACTTTTTTCTCTTTAACAAACCATCTAGACCAGCAAACGGCTTGAAGGTGGAAGAAGGCTCTTGTCCGCTTCCTGGGGTCACCCCACAACCATATTCAATCTCTTCGAGATACCGCGAGTGTTCATTGTCATGACAGTAAAGACACAGCAACTCCCAATTACTGCCGTCGGACGGGTTGTTGTCGTGTTTGTGGTCCTTGTGATGGACCGTGAGCTCACGTAAATTTTTGCCGGAAAAATCACGGCCGCAACGAGCACAGATCCAGGGATGAATCTTCAGCGCCCGCTCCCGGTAGGTCTGCTCCCGGAGTAGTTGGGAGCGCCGTGCATTGGAGAACGTCATGTCCTGGCTGTCGATTACCGGCATCGTTTTCTTTGATGACATAGCAATTCCATAAATGGTGTTGGGTTAGCGGGGGGAAAACCCCCGTTTAACCGATTGGGCTTTTTGGGGTATAATTCGCAGCTTGCTGGATTATACCATATCCACAAAAACATGGGGTACAGTGACCGCCATTTTCTTGTGGGTATGGGTCTTCGTGAAAAAAGGTTGCGATTATCCTCGAAGACAGCCGATGTCTGCCCTTTGCAGGTTTCCGTTGACAATGACAGTCGGGCTATTATATCGTGATCTTACAAAACAAATCGAGGTGCGCCAGGAGCCACGAGGCATTGGGGATACCCTGCTCGACAGGCCTAGGCAGAGCCCGCATCCACCAACAAATTAAAAAGAGAGGTGTTAGATGAAAAAACAGACGATTGTTGTAGCCAGTGTGTTATTTTTGTTTTCCGTGCTGCCGGCCTATGGCGAGATGGGGATGAAACAAGGCCGCCATGCCATGGACATGGATCATAACATGATGGGCCCGGCCATGGGGTGCAACATGATGGGGCCTGGTGGGATGGGTGGTATGGGGGACGGCCCCCATCTTGCCACCGCGGATGCCTTTCACGAAATTAAAAGCTCGCTCTCCATCGCCTCGAAACTTGGATTAAGTGAGGAACAGATCGTAAAGATCAAGGAACTTGAGGATACCCTTAAGGTCACCATGATCAAGAGTCGCTCCGCGGTGCAAATCGCTGCCGTAAAGCTGGGGGCCATTCTCGATGCGGATACGCCGGACCGCAAACAGGCCGGGGAACAGATCGAGGCCCAGATCAGTGCTGCCAAGGAGCTACAGAACGCCGCTGTCGATACCCTGATCAAGGCCAGGGCCATGCTCACCAAGGAGCAGTTGGCCGCCAAGAAAAAAATGAGAATGATGGAAACCATTAAGGATTCGGCTGATCCCGAACAAGGCGAACATCACTAATTCGTCGGTCTCTTTTCTCCGGGCCTCGATCAGCTCCAGCATAATCCCTGCGGGCGGATCGAGGCCCCCCTACCGCTTCTTTCCACGCGACGGTCCAACATAAACGAGCCCTAAGATTGGTTTCGGTGCTTTTTTGGTCTGGAGCCATACCCAGCATCCGCGGATCACAGCCTCAGCCCCTTCAGGAAATCATATGCCCGGCGGAGCTCGATTGCGCCCTCCATCCGCTCCTGGCGAAGATGGCGGACGATCTGCAACGCCGGCAGGCCATATTTTTCATGGAAATATCGCAGGGACGGGCTGATGGATGCATCCGCCCATTTGGCCTCAACCATGATAACCGGATTATCCTCAATGACCAGGGCGAAATCCACCTCTTTTCTTTCCTTGGTTCGCAGGTAGTGGAGTGCCGCCCGTTTTCCGTCATAATCCTCGATGGCGTTCAGGTGCTTCAAAAGGCTTACGGCAACCATATTCTCGAAGCGGATGCCCTCATCACCTTTTACCATGCCGGTATCAAGGAAATAAATTTTTGGCTCCTTGAGAAGGGAGCGGCCAATGTTGCGGTGATACGGTGTTATGCGGAAGATGATGAACAGGGCCTCGAGGATCTCAATATAGCGGATGATCGTATTGGGCGAACAGTTGACATCCTGGGCCAGGGCGGTATACGAGAGCGGGGAGCCGACCCGGTGGCGCAGCAGTTCCAGTGTTAACTGTATTGCCCTGAAATCATGAATTTTTTCGAAGTCCAGGATGTCGGTGCGGATGAGACCGTCAATGTACTGCAGCCGCCATCGGTCAGCATCCCGGTCGGTTTCGGCAAGGAATGGTTCCGGGAATCCGCCTCGTGTCATGAGAAGCTGGAGGGTGAAGTCGTCGGCGTCGGCAATTTCCGCAAGCGACAAAGGCACCAGACGATGGCGGAAAAAACGGCCGGCCAGAGAGTCGCCGCTGGAGCGAAAGACCTCCAGGCGGGCGCTGCCGGTGACAAGGATCCTGAGCTGGGGCGATTTGGTGTCGAAGATGCCTTTAAGGTAATTTTTCCATTCAGGCATTTTGTGCAGTTCGTCAAGTACCAGGAGTTCGGTATCGGGCAGCCAGGCGCTGTTTCGTATGATTTCCCGATCCTGCACATTATCGTAGTTCAGGTATACGGACCGCCCGAACCGCTTTGCGATTTCAAGGGCGAGATGGGTTTTGCCGACCTGCCGAGGACCGGTTACAAAAACCATCTTCCGCTCCAGATCAGCTATGATCGTTTTTTCCTGTAGTCGTCTCATTTGACCATTATTCAATGTTTTGCATAATGGTCAAGACTTTAATGCAAAGTATTGCATTAAAGTCTTATTGATGGGGACATATTCTTCCCGTGAACAAAGAGAGAGTCAATCCGGAAGAGCTGTAAGGCCCTTCGCGGAGTTGGGTGATTCCTTGGGTGCGGCTGCTTTTTTTCGTTTGACATTCTTTTTGATCCGGTCATATCCTTAATTTAGTCCTGCCGCGGAGATTGCCGTTCCGACAAAGATTTTTTGCGGTAACATGCGAATATCAGAACGAAAATTTGTGTGTATCTCCGCCTGGTGAAGGAAAAGCAACTATCCTTGACAAGCGGAGCTGGGATCAAATAAAAAAAAGGAGGTTAATAATGGTTAAGAGCGTGTTTGGAAACTCTCTTCGTAACGAGGCCGAGCGTGTCAATCGTCGGCAGCAGTGCCGACAAAACTTCACAGGCAAGGAGGCGAAGGCAAAAGGCCCGGAAGCGTAGCAGCGCTACGTTGAGGACGTTTTGCCTTTACCGACGTAGCATGG
>CAZDYX010000159.1:0-7753 GCA_964509775.1 uncultured Desulfobulbia bacterium
GTCTGCGCCGATAAATCGCCCCCCCACCATCACCCCGCGTACCCTGCCCTGTTCGACCACGATCCGGTCCACCCGGGCCCGGGTGCAGATAACGGCATTGTTTGCCTCGAGCTCATCCACCATCATGGCAATGAGTCGGTCGGTGCCGCCCTGGAAAGTAAACACCCCCTTGTTCATGAAGTTCGAAAAGACGATGCCGTAGGTGATGGCCGGATCATCCAGAGTCGAGCCATTGGCATAGGTGATAGGCTCCATGAGCAGCCGGTGCACATCGGATCGGCCCGGGAAAAAAAGCTCAAAGAGTTCACGGGTGGTCATGCGCCGGTCATCGTAAAAATTCATGGCGGCCACAGTGGTGAAAAACTCGTCCACCACCGACTGTTTTATGCCGAATCCCTGGAGGAGGATATTGGTGAAATCAATGCGGTCGAAGGTGGTGGTAAGCGAAAACTGAGGGTTATCAAAGACAATGTTTTTGAGCTGAACGATGGAATTGGTGATGGCCCGGTTCCAGTACTTCCGGCAGGTCTTGATCATCCCGTATGGAAAACCATGGAGGGAGATGTCAAAGATATGACCTTTACGTTTGAACCAGGCGGCAAGCCCGCCCACCTGATGATGGTGCTCAAGCACCAGGACCCTATGGCCTGCCTTGGCAAGCTGGTTTGCGCTCGTGAGACCGCCCAGGCCGGAACCCACCACAATGACATCATATTTATCCTTCGCCCCTTCTATGGATGGATACGGCATGGCTCTCTCTTATTACCCCTTGTTAATTCTTTAAGATATGATCATTGACCATGGTTACCCCGCTGAACATGGCCCCTACTATCCCCAGATATCCCTGATCGGTTCCGGCGATAAAGAGATTCGGATAGGCGGTCCTGCCATCTTTTATTTTGAGCGGGCTGCCATAGACGGCGCCTTGCGCCTTCCCGGTAAACCGCTCGATGGTGAGCGGGGTAAAGCTATCGAAAAAAAGGATATCATCCTGATAATTGCCGATAATCCGCGCGATAATAGTCTGCGACTTTTTGGCCCATTCCTCCTTCATCTGCAGGTACACGGAAGATGAGGCCGCGCGCCAGAGGTCATAATTGGCCGGATGGGTGATCCGGAGCTGGGCAAGCTCATCCTTCGGTAGTCCTTTGAAGTTGCCGGGAAAACAGATCACGCCGTTTGCCACCTCAACAGGCGCCTCAGGACGGCAATAGCAAAACGGCTCGTTCAATTGATAAAAAATTATGGTCCGATCGTTTTTAAGGCCGGTAATCTTTTTGGCCGGCAGAAAATAGATCAGTTCCACAAAGCTCATACGTCCCTTATAGGGGGAAAGCTCGACAGGATCACGCCTCCCGACGAGTTCAAGGGTGCCGGGATAGCCTATGGTCGAAATAAGATTGTCACATAAAAACTCTTCTCCGGTGGATAGGCTGACCCCTGCGACCCGGTTGTTTCGGGTGTTGATCGTTTGCACGGCGGCGTTCATCCGAATCTCGCCTCCCAGGCTCTGGTAGTGGGAAAGCAGGAGATCCAGGAAATCCTTGATAGTGCCGGCCGGGCGAAAAAACCCTTCCTGATAGATCGAACGGAACATGATGACAAACTGCGAAAAATCCATGTCATGTTCCTCGCTGTTGCCGTACATCATGAGGGGCCAGAAAAGCATGTTGATGAGAAGATCATCATCAAGGGCGGCCTGAAGCCGGCTGCGGGCCGAAATCCGGGGTCGGGGAACAAAGGGATCATAGTCGGCGATAAGTTTTACCAACCCCACGAACTGGTCGATGGTTTGGGGAAAAAGACGGTCAATCTCCTCTTTTAATAGGGAAAAATCATTGCTGAAGCGCAAGGACGTTGCATGGGGAAAGAGAATCTCCGAGGAAAATTGCTCGTGGAAGACCAGTCGATGCCGAGGTAGTTTGAGCTGTCGCAGGAGGCGATTCAGGGTGGCATGCCGATCATCCGGAGCGGCCCAGTTGGTCATGGCATGGAGACCGGTCTCAAGAAGACGGCCATGCCGGTAATAATAGGAATTCAGGCCCCCGGGACTCGAGTGTTTCTCAAGAATCAGGACCTTTTCTCCGAAACGGGCATATCGGATACCGGCGGCGAGTCCGGAAAGTCCACCGCCTATAACAATAAGCTTATAAGCACTCACTTTAAACGTTAAACGTGCCCAAGCCTTGATTCTAGATAATTGGTGCAGCTTGTCAGGGTGGCCAATTGCGGGTAGTCGTCCTCTGGGATGTGAAGTTTGTAGCGCTTGCGCAGTTCCATGACAATGTCAAGAAAATCCATGGAATCCAGATCAAGCTGATCCCGGAGAGGCTGATCAGGTTGCAAACTTTCCAGCCTTGCCTCTTCGTCAATATCCTTGATTATCTCCAGAATTACGTCTTTTATTTCCTCACGTGTCATTTACAATTCCTCACCCGTATCAGCTTTGCGAAAAAACTCTCTTTTCCTAAACCTTTTTTACGATGACCACGGAATTTATCCCCACCATCCCAAAGGAGTTATTCAAAATCGTCGTAACCCCATCGAGTTTTTTCGCCTCATTCACTACCAGATTGGCAATCTCACATTCTGGGTCGATATGATCCACATTGATGGTCGGATGTACCCAACCATCAAGAAAAGAAGGAAGATTTCCGGCCAGTTCCAAAAGGCCGGCCGCGCCCATGGTATGGCCGATGATACTCTTGGTATTATTTATATAGGTGGAACGGCAACCGTCAAAGACCTCATTAATTGCCCGGCATTCTTCCACATCACCCTGCTTGGTGCCGGTGGCATGGGCGTTTATAATGTCGATATCACCCGATTCGAGCCCTGCCCTGTTAAGGGCCAAACGCATGCATTCCGCCTGCCGGGGTCCATAAGGAAAGACAAAATCCCGAGCATCGGAATTTACTGCATAACCGATAATCTCGCCATAAATTTTGACCCCCCGCCCCAAGGCCCGGTCGAGACGTTCCAGGGTCATGACACAGGCCCCTTCCGAGATGACAATCCCGTTGCGATCCCGATCAAATGGCCGGCTTGCCTTGGTCGGGTCAGTATGGGCCGCGAGCGCACCCTGGGCCCGAAAACTGGCAAAGATCCCAAACGATCCGGTACTCTCGGAAATCCCGCCGCAGATCGCCAGATCCACCTCCCCCAGGCGCAACATCTGCACCCCCTGGATAAGGGCGCAGTTTCCGGCGGCGCAGGCAGCGCCGATGGAATAATGAGGACCGGTAGTCCCCAGGCTCATGGTGATCTCGCCCGCCGGGTTGTTGAGCACGGTCCTGGGGTTATGATGATGGGTCCAGTAGTCTATGTTATAGCCGAACTGGCTGATATTATAGATCTCATTTTCGGTCTCGACCGTTCCATGCTCGGTGAGCCCGATATAAACCCCGGTTCGCTCCGTTTTGTATTCCGTAAAATCAATCCCGGCATCGTGCAGGGCCTCGTGCGCCGCATATACCCCCAGACATCCGGCCCGGGTGCCCCGCTTATTCTCCTTCTTCTTCCGGTATTTCGTCTCCGGAAAGGAGCAGAGGCCAGCCGGCACCTTGCCGACATAGCGAATATCCATCTCCCGGATTTCACTTTGACCGGCAAGCAATTTTTCCCGAAATTCCCGCAAATTATTGGCATTGGGGGCTACCAGGCCAACGCCGGTGATCACAATTCGATGGCTATTCTGACCCATATCTTACCAGAGGTATGGCTGTTCAACCCAAGGCTGGCCAGTCAATCTTATCCATAAGAAAATAAAGTGCGGGTTTTAAAAAATATGGGCATCGCCTCGCAACTCAAAAAGTAATTGGTGCCTAGGACGAGACTTGAACTCGTACAGGGACGAGGCCCCGAGGGATTTTAAGTCCCTTGCGTCTACCTATTCCGCCACCCAGGCACATTTTTCTCACCTTGCAAACATCCCAGGCTGTAAAGAGAATGGAAAATAGCTTAATTCCAAACGGATTGCAAGCAAAAGGAATAATACGGTTTATCCCTTCATGGATCCAAAGGCATCGGCAAAGAGCTGTTCGATCGCCCGGACACCATCCTCGGTGAGATTCCGGGTGCCAGAACCGACAAAGGTCGGATGCATTATTCTTGGCGTATCCTCCTGCCAGGAAATACCTTGCCAGGAAAACCATTTCTTTTGTTCCTGGTCATAGACACTCAACGGCCGGTTAAAAAATTTTGCCAATTCCACGGACCAACCGGTGCCCCCCTTTACCGTGGCGTCGGGAAGGATCTTGCCGACCACAAAAACCTGATGGCCGTTATTCACCATGTGAAAAATGACCTGCAACACCTTGCGGATGTTGGCTGACTCATAGTAGGTCCGGTTCATTCGCCTGGAGACGATATCCATACTTATATCCCCACGTTTCAGCTCCTCCTCGGGAAGAACGACAACATTCTTTTTCCTTTCTATGGTGTGCCCGGCAAAGGAAAAGTTAACCTCCTTGACCCCCCACTTCTCGGCCGCCTCACCAAAGGAAGTTTCCGCCCCCTTGTGACCACCGCTATAGAGCGTACATTTTTCTTTTTCCATCATAATGCATTCCTCCATTTTGTAATAATCTTAAGGTAAACTGTTGTCGGCCTCGTAAAAACCACCTCGCAAAAACCCCCTTTGCCGCCGCGATGTATAGGATGTATAGTTAGTGCCTGAACGGAAATTCGGGTTTCACGGATATTAGGTCCTTTAGGTCCCTTGAGTCCTTTGGGAATTATGGGAATAATGGGACTTCTGGGAGTTATGGGACCTATACAAGCAAGGCTGGATCAGCTCCAACCCGACTTTCCGTTCAGGCACTAGTTAGAGAGACAATCATCCAGAACCGTTTACCATGACCAAATAAAAAGAGCACGTTCTCCCAATTGGAGCAACGTGCCCTGCACTTTCACCGTGGGGGAAAAACCTCAGGCATTCCCTTTGGGGAAAAAGTGAATAATGCCGTTAATCTCTGAGGTGTCGCAAATCTGACCAGGTCCCAATTCCATGAACTGCACCAGATCATCCATCTTGATAGCAACCTTTTGGCCATCCGGCAGATGATAGATGACCGTCTCCACCCGGGAGATATTCACCTGATTGATCAATGGGGGCATATTTTTCTTCCTTAAGTATTGTATCGGGCTTCAAAATGAAATAATTAACAGCAGGTACTTCCTGAGAGATAAAGAGTTAAACAACTTAGAATTACCGATTATAAATGTCAAGCAATTACTAAGCCAATTTTCAATGTCACGACCGTAGGGATTCTGTTGAGTTACATAGCCTTCTGGTGAAGACAGCACGCCGAAAAGCGACATGGTTCAATAGGTTCCATGTTCACGGTTCCAGGTTTGGAGGATGGTGGCCTGCAGGAACCTAACCTTGAACCCTTTAACCGGGAACGTTGAACCATGCCCGAAAAGCAATTTTTAATCATGTCCTGTCTGTCCTGCCGGATCTTTCAGTTCCTCTCTAAAAAATAAATTCTTGTGCTAAAAGAAAAACCTTGTTTTTATCAAAATGTATGTTATATATAAAAGTACATTTCATGTGCAGTACCTGTTTGTAGTCGAATAATACAGAAAAGTAAACCGCACAATCCCTTAGAGAATGTGCGGTTTTTTTGTTTTTATAGGCTTTGAACAATGAGACTGCCAACCCGGTCTATTTTAATCGATCGGGTATTATTATCAAATGGTTCCAAAAAGGAACCAAGTACAAAGGAGTAGTTAAAGATGGCTGAAGGAACGGTAAAATGGTTTAACGATTCAAAGGGGTTTGGCTTTATTGAGCAGGACGGTGGAAAGGACGTTTTCGTCCATCATTCCGCTATTCAGGCGCAAGGATTCAAATCTTTAGCCGAGGGAGCACGGGTTCGCTTCGACGTTGTCGCGGGTGCCAAAGGCCCGTCGGCCTCAAATGTCGTCCAGTTGTAAAACCTGACATTAACGAGAGACAAAAAAAGCCCCGCACCACGCGGGGCTTTTTTTACCCGGAATGCCGACTGGTTCTGCCCTTACGGCTAAATGGACTCTTCCCCTTTCTGCGGCACCGGTTCTGGATTCTCGTTTTCCTCTCTATTTTTTATGTCCAGTTTGCGTTGTCTTTTTTCTTCTTTTTTTTGTTTCTTGGCCAAATCTTTCTGGCGTTTTTCATATTTATAATTGGTTTTTGCCAAGGCGTTATCCCCTCCAGTTATATTATTGGCTTGATCCGGACCTGCTGCACCATCTGTAACTTCCATATTTTCTTGCCATAACGACTTGATACCCCTTTACATAATCATCCATTCATATTCCCTTTTCAGACAAAAGAAAACGTCTATGAAAGTCATTTTACCTTTTGCTGGAATGGGATGCCAGCAATTTCAAGCCGTTTATATCAGACCGCCCCCATCACCTCATTATCCTCTTATCCATTTTCATTCGTTCTCAAATGAGAATAACTCTTAGATAATAAAACCATTGTGTTACACTCGTGATTCATGCTAAAAAGGAGATTAAAGATTAATATTCAATGGAGGAAATCCTACCTATTCGTTCTGCGGAAATTAATATTTTATGCGGTTTTTCAGAAGTTGCCAGAGGGGTCAGAATGACGGAAAAAAAAATCTTTGTCTCTGATGATAGCACGGCGACAATCCTTTGTCCCTCCTGTTCCAAATATTCACGGATCAATGTGGACAGGTTTAGGAATGATAAATCGGTGATTAATATAAAATGCACCTGCCAACTTGTGTTTAAGGTTCGTCTCGAATTCCGGAAAAACTACCGGAAGGAGGTACACCTGCCCGGAGAGTACATTTCCAGGAAGGACGCCCGCCGAATGAGGGTCATTGTAAAGAATATCTCCATGCGGGGTGTCGGCTTTGATACCCTAGAAGATCACAACCTGGTTCTGGAGGACGTACTCAAGCTCAAATTCAGGCTGGATGATAAATGCCAGACCGAGATAAACCGGGATGTAGCGGTGAGGTTTTTAAAAGGGAGGTATGTAGGCACCGAATTTCCTAGCCCCAGCCAAGAAGACAAGGATTTGGGGTTCTATCTCATGCCCTGAAATGTTCATGATTAGGGATCACCCCCAGATCATGAAAAGGAATTCAGGAGTCAGAAGTCAGGAGTCAGAATAAGGGAATAAAGACAAGCTGGGTATGTTCAGGGCGAATTCTGAATTCTGACTCCTGAATTCTGAATTCTATTTTCACGGTAAATTACAGACAAACCTTGAGCACCTGTTCGAATTCCAGTATACCCTTAAAGGTCTTATAGATACCGTCCATCTTGAGGGTACGCATGCCGTCTTGCATGGCAGCGACCTTCAACTCCTCGGCCGCGCCTTTTTTCTTGATCATTGTTTTGACATGCTCTGTGCCGAGCAGCAATTCATGTATTCCAACCCGACCCCGGTAACCGACATTGCCGCACTGGGAGCAACCAATTTTTTTGTTCAGCATGAGGTCATCGGTATATGCGGGCATCTGATGGTCCTTAAACCATTTGGGAAGATACTCTTCAACGAGGGTATTATATTCGAACTGATCCGGATGATACTGCTGTTTACATTGGTCGCACAACTTTCTGCCGAGCCGTTGGGCCAGTATTCCGAGAAGTGCCTCGGCAAAGCTGAGCGGGTCAAGTCCCATTTCGATGAGCCGGACCACGGTCTCCGGTGCGCTGTTGGTATGAAGAGTGCTGAATACGAGATGTCCGGTGAGCGAGGCCTCAATCGCGGTTTTTGCCGTCTCAA
>CAZDYX010000160.1:0-7670 GCA_964509775.1 uncultured Desulfobulbia bacterium
TTCGTTGCTCTGCCCCTAACAGACTACAGACTAAACAACCTGAGTAGTTACCTAACTTTCTCATACCCGATTATAGTTCTACGTGTCAACCGCTATCGGATCCGGGAAAAAACAAAGGGGCAAGGGCCTTCCGGCCCCTGCCCCTTGGGTTAAGGGTTGCTGTTTATCGAACCGTCCTCGTTTATCCTTGCAGCAACGTGAGCACCAACTGCGCGCTCTTGTTGGCCTGGGCCATGGCAAAGGAGCCTGCCTGGCTCAAGACCTGCATCTTGCTGAAGTTGGAGGCCTCTTCAGCAAAGTCCACGTCGCGGATTGACGACTCAGCGGCGAAAATATTCATCTTAGTTGTCGTCAGGTTGGCAATGGTTGAGGTCAACTGATTCTGGACAGAACCGAGGTCGGACCGCACCTTGTCAAGGTTTATCAGGGCCGAGTCAGCCACCGAGATGGCAACCTGCGCGCCTTCCTGGGTAGTCACGTCGATGTCGGACAGACGGTACTTGTTCACGTCGGACAGAGACGTGGTCGCCGTAGCGCCGGAGCTGGAAGTGGCGGTGGCGGCCAAAACGCTGTCGCTTTTGATCACCGAGTTGGCTTTGAGCGTCATCGAGTTGGTCAAATAGTTGGTGTCGGAGGTGACGGCGTCACCAGCCAGTACGGTCCCGGCCTTGAGCAGATTCCCACCTGCAACCCAAATATCGTTGGTCAGCACGGTCCCGGCCTTGAGGGTGCTTCCCGATTGCAGTTGGGTGCCAGCGGCAAGCGTCATGTCGGTTGCCAGGGTGGCGTCGTTCCCCGCGGTAATGCGGGCGCCGATGGTAGATTGCTTGCCAAGCGTCGAGGCCGAAGTAATCACCGAACCAGCCTTCAAAATCGCGCTTGCCGTGAAGGTAGCGTTGTCAGACAGGGTCACATCGCCCCCAATGGTGGAGCCCACCAGGATGGAGGTACCGTTACTGTCCGTAATAACCGAGCCGGCCTTCAGGGTCATGGCCACATTCATGGTCATCGTGCCGCTGACCGTGACGTCTCCGCCGATATACGAGCCAGCCGCGATATCCGAGCTTGACTGCAGCACGGAGCCGCTCTTGACAGTCATATCCGCCCCCAGGGTGTGGTTCTCGTCAAGCTCCACATCGCTGGCCAGCACGGTGCCGACTGCATAGGTGTTGCCATCCACGCCGATGATCTGGGTAGTCAGGGTGGTGCCGGCGGCCAGTGTCGTACCCGAATTAATGATCGTGCCGGTCTTGAGCAGGCTGTCGGCGGTGGTGGTCACATCCTTGAGAATACCGAGAGCGCCGCCAAGGAGGGACGCCTGCTCGATCACACTGTCCGAGCCCAGAACCGAACCGGCCGCCAGAACGCTATCGATTGTGGTCGTGACATCGGCTGAAAGATTGCCATCAGACAGATTGAAGCCAAGCTCGCTGCCGGCCTTGAGGACTGAACCCGAGGCAAGAATCGAGTTCTTGGTCAAGGTAGAATCAACCGTCGTCGTCGTTTGCTTCTGAGAAAGCAGATCGGCGGTCAGGCTCAGGGAAACATTGTCCGCCTGGTCGCTGATCCTGATCTCGTTGGCGCCGCTCTGGAAGAGCTTGATCTCGCCCAAGGTGGAAAGACTGCTGCCCAGGAGGGTAGCGCCCGAGTTTCCGGTCACCTGAATGGCCCGGCCATCGGTAGAGGTCAGGGTCAGGAAGCCGTCCTGACCCACGCTTGCGATTATGCCGTGCAAGCTCTGCTTCTGGTTGATGGCGCTTACCAGGGAACCGTCCGAATCGTTTGCCAGAACAGACAGCGAGCCGATGACCACACCGTTGATGGCAAAATCAGCACCGGTGGTCCCGGCGGCAACCGCCGCAGCCGAGGAGACCTGCACGCTTGCCTGGGCCGTAACCCCGGTTAAATCGGCAACCTTGTTGATGGCATCCGCCAGGGCGCCGATGCTGTTAGCCTGGGAATTGTCATAGGCCAGGGTGACTGATTGTAGTGATATTTCCTGGTTCTGAATATTACTGTAGATACCCAGTCGTGTCTCGCCAATGCCGGAAGCTTTCAATATGGCGGTGGAAACATGCCCGACCTTAGTTGCTTCGGTGGAACCGATGGAAATGTTGACTGTCTCGCCGGTATATGCACCAATCTGGAACTTCTTGTTGGTGAACTGGCCGGAAAGAAGCTTCTGGCCGTTGAATGCCGTTGTTTTGGCAATGATGTTCAACTCCTCCATAAGCTTGTTGATGTCAGCCTGAATCGCTTTCCGCGAATCAGTGGTCTGACCGTCCTTAGCTGCCTGGATTGCTTTGGTCTTGATGGTGTTAACGATCTTGATCGACTCATCGAGAGCGCCGTCAGCGGTCTGTACCATAGAGATACCGTCGTTGGCGTTTCTGACGGCCTGGCCGAGGCCAAGACCCTGCGAACGTAGCGAGTCGGCGATCGCCATACCTGATGCGTCATCCGCGGCACGGTTGATCCGCAAGCCCGACGACAGTTTTTCGAGTGACGCCGACAACGCGTTGTCATTCTTGATCATGTTCGTGTGGGCGCTCAATGCGGCCACGTTGGTATTAATTCGTAATGCCATGATGTTTCCTCCATCCTTGTGAGATTGTAAAAGAGTCCATTCTTTCTTCCCAATTGGTTGCACCAATTCACTTCAGGCCTTCTTGATCTCTGCGCACTCTGTCGGGCAATCACCTCCTTGATTACTGATGAGCTATTTTACGACATCGTAAGGGGCACCTGATCCATTGTTATCTACAATCCGTATCGACCGACTTTGTTAAAACTTAAAAACCTTTTTTAAAAAAATGACAGAGGAGTTCCATGGAACTATAACATTCAGTTCCTCACTTCCTGCGCGGATTTGATTTCCTGTAACCGCCTGCGGGCCACCTCGTCTGAAGGATCGGCCTGAAGCGCCGCTTCATAGGCAGCAATGGCCGCTTCGGGCTGCTTGACACTCAGATAACAGTCCCCCATCTTGCGTAGGGCATCAAGGCGTCCGGGCAGGGAGAGAAAGCACTTTTCGTAGGCGATAAGGGCGCCTTGATAGTCGGCGACCGACACCAGCCGGTCGCCCAGTTCTTCCCAAAGAAAAGCAAGACCCGGCCTCACTCCGACAACCTCGCGCAGCATGGCGACGCCGGATTCCACAACTCCGGCGTCAATGAGGTACATGGCGGCCGAGGAGCGTACGGTAACATCACCCGGGCACCGGGCCAGCACCTCCTTCACCTGAGCCGCCGCGTTTTTTCCGCCATGCCCTTCCTCGAACATGGCCTGCCAAATCCAAACGCCGGGAAACTTATTCCGCAAAGGTGCCCACAAGGCACATAAGCGAGCAACATTGGCGGTGTCGCCCTGCAACATTTTCGTTCGTAAATATTCAAAGTGCTTCTCCCATATCCACATGGCGGTGTCCCAGGTTCTGTCCCGGCACAAGGTGAAAGCGCGCTCAAACCAGACCGGCAGTAATCGTGGGAAATTATCCCCGTCCTCCTCCGGTTGACCATAACGTTCGGCAAAGCCTATCCAGAATAATGCAGCCCGCTCCCTGAACTCCGTGACCTTTTCCCTGAATTCCCCGGAGACAATAGGCCTCCACGCCATATCGGCGCCGGCAAAGTCAAGCTGCTCGGCTCTAATCCGTCCGGCATAATAACGAAGTGCGTCGTCCCATTCTTTTTCATCGGGGAAAAACTCCACCATCCGGCGGGCGGCAACCCGGACCAAACCATGACCTAAATAAAAAGAAATCAATTCAAGACGTTGCGCGGCGGAGCAATCACTGGCGGCCGTTATCACCGACAGGCGTGCCTCTTCCGCAAGCCACGTCGACAACTGTCGTATCTGTCCAGTATACTCCTGAAGCACCGCCCTGCGCTTTTCATTTACCTTCCCTATACGCTCCACCTCGGCGGCGAGCCATGCCCCATAGCCATTGGTCTGTTTGGTCATTTCGTTATCCAATGTTTCACGGTCGTTTTCTCCCAGCGAGGCAAAGGTCAGCTCAAGAAGTGGTGTCCATATCTCCGGTTCCGCGTCCGCCCGGCAATTCAACTCGTCAAATCGATACAGTATGTTACGAACTTTTGCAGGCAGATCCCCAAGACCCTTCAACTTTGTAATAAGGGGCTCTTTCAGGTGTTTTTTCAGTCTCTGCCCAAGCTGTATCGATTCGGCAAGCAAGGCGTCAACCCGCTCTCCTTCTCTGATATTTTCCTCAAGATCGGCGGATAGGCCCTCGACTGCAAAAGCCCCATTCTCGCGGATAGCCTTATCAAGGATCATTTCGGCATCGACTGCTCGGGAAAAATAATCGGCCGCACGACTGAAGGTGATCGGCTTGGACCCTTTGATATCGGCGCCAGCCGAGGTCAGATTGTAATACTCACCAGGATTTTCCCGAATAATCTCCTCGAACAGGCGCAGAAGGCTGAGAAAATGGCGATCGGTGCGAACCGAGCCGCCATCAACGCCGCGCACCATTAGGATTTCCCTGGATGACGGCGGCCCCTGCCAGGAGAGAATAGTGCCGGAGGCATGATCGCCCGTGTCGTTCATGTATGCCAGATCCTGTCCAAGAAAAAAAATTGGCCTCGCGCCTGTTATCTGGGCAACACCAAGGGAAAGGTGCGCCACGGAAAATGAACTGGGCGCCAAGGTCTTGATGCCGAGCATCTCAATAATCCGTCTATTGGGCAGTTCGTCCTGGACGGCGAGGAACAGATGCTTGCTGGAAAATCTTGCAGGGACAAGAGTTGCGGCCTTGATCATGGCAACCATGGAAAAAGACCATGTCGAATTGATGAATGGTGCGATTTTCTCAAAGTTCAAATCAAGAAAATCGAGCGTCGTAACAATATCCGGCATTATCCCCGCCTCCAGCAACGGGGCAAGCGCGGAATCCGCCGCAATGATAAGGCATTTACCGGCAACATTATGAAGCTCCGACAAAGAGAAGTGTAACGAAGGCCCGGCCGCAACCAGCACTGCGGGAATACCTGTAAAAATCCCCTTCAGCGCATCGAGACGGTTGCAATGGCGGATATTTTTCAAGTTCTGGTATCGATTTCTAAAAAAGACAGGGCCACATTTGTTATTGGTGCCTCCCGCCGCGTTCAGGCGGTTGAGAAGCATGTAGCATTGATGATTCACCTCTTCATAAAGAGGTTTGTCCCACTCGAAGCTCGCCACATGCCGCAGAATATGGGTATCCTCAAGACTGGCCAGCCGCCCGACGCTCTGCTCAAAGAATTGCTCATCAAAATCACCGACAACAAAATCGACCCTAGATGACTGAATAAGCAAGGTAAGATCATTGGCCTCCATGGCCTTAAGAAACATGGCGGACGATGGTTCGACAATTACGATTTTGCCAAGCCGGGGACGTTGGTTGAGGGTTGTCAAGGCGGCATAGCCGAGCCCCACCCCCATTATTACCACCAAAGCCCGGCTGTCCACGGGAACCGTATCAAGATGAGCAGTGAGCCAATGGGAAACCGAAGGGGCGTACGCCCATAATTCCTTGCCCTTTGGCTGTCGATGATAGCGGAGATTAAACAATCCGTGCTCGTCGCGCACCAGGTCGCCGACACCCGCGGCCGATGGCTGTAACCCGGCATGCAGTTCCGGTCTGTGCAGCGCCAAGGCTTGAAGGTTTAAGGCAAGATTCCTTGCGGCCTGTTCTTCCGGAGAGAAAACTTCCATCATCATTCCTCGCGGCTTTTAGTAATCTCTGAAATCTCTGATCTACTGTATTATCGGCGCGCCTGTCCAACGTCTTAATACAAATTAATACAAATCTTCCCTAAACGCATCGCGTTTCCGGCAACATGGTGTTTTTAGAAAATTTATCCTTCAGGGGACTGACCTTCATGCCGATTAAGTGAGTAGCCATTTCGTTGTATAACCCGGCGACTTTTCCTGGCGGCCGGAGCAAAAAAGAATTACTTTATATGCCCATTCAGTTCTCCAAGACAGGATAGTTAACAGCCATGGACGGGATATCCCTTCATCCACCCCCGGGGGAAAGCGTCTCTTTGACGCCACATCATACAACAACCCCCACCATTAAAGACATTATCCGGGTAAACAACACCGGGCTATGGCTTATGGAACATGGAAGGCACGAAGATGCGGAGGCATGTTTTAAGATTCTGCTGGCCCAAAAACCGAATCTGGCCGAGGCTCACTATAATCTGGGAAATGTTTTTTTCCGGACCGAACGTATCGACGAGGCGCAGACGTCGTATCAGAACGCCATTGCCATCCGGCCTGACTACACGGAATCATGGTTCAACCTCGGTGTGTGCCTCAAAAGAAAAAAAGAGTACGACACGGCGGTCAAGACCTTTCTCACAGTCTGCCGGCTGAATCCAAACGACCACGCCAGTCTGTTTCAAGTCGGCCTTGTCCTGCAGGCCCAGGGAAAACACAAGGAATCGATTCCCTTTCACGAGCAGGCGCTGACGCTCAAGCCAGACGATCGGCCAACCCTATACAATCTAGGCGTTGCCAGGCATGAAACCGGAGATCACCTGCTCGCGGTCAAAATCATGCAACAAGTCATCGCCCTGGAACCCGAAAACAAGAAAGCTCTCAATACGATGGGGATTTCCCTTCAGGATGCAGGCGACCTAGCGGCGGCAGCCGAAGTCTTCCGGCATCTTCTTGAACTTGACCCAAATCTGCACGAAGCATGGTCAAATCTCGGCAACATTCTACTGGAGGCGGATGATCTCAAGGACGCTCACGCCGCCTATTCCAAGGCACTGGAGTTGCGGCCCGACTTCGCCATGGCCCATTACAACAAGGGGTGCGCCCTGCAAAGACAAAACAGGACGCAAGAGGCTATCGAGTCTTATCGTCAGGCGATCAGACTGGACCCGGATTTCGTCGAGGCGCACTGGAATCTCAGTCACACGCTCCTCCTGCAGGGCAACCTTGAAGAGGGTTTCGCCGAATACCTTTGGCGATGGCGGCGCTCCTCGACAACCAAATACAAGATCTCTCGTCCCATCTGGCAGGGTGAAGACGCCCCCGAGGCAACGTTGCTGGTTCATACAGAACAGGGTCTTGGCGACAGCATTCAATTTGTGAGATACATCCCGTTCGCCCGGAAACAGACAAAAAAAATAGTCCTCGCCTGCGAGGATTCCCTGATCAAGTTTTTTTCGGATTTACCCTGCCTGAACAAGGTGGTTTCCAAAAAAAAACTCGACGAGATCATTAATGGAATAGATTTCCACATACCTTTGCTTGATCTTCCGGCCCTGTTCGGCACCTCACTAGCGTCCATTCCGGCAAATATCCCCTACCTTCATCCGGACCAGGAAATGGTTAAGCATTATGGCGGCATCTTCAGCCCTTATCATAACCGCTTCAAGGTGGGATTGGTCTGGTGCGGCAACCCCGAGCACACCAACGATAAAAACCGTTCATGCCGCTTGCAAACCTTCGCCCCCCTTCTTAACACCAATGACGCCACTTTTTTTAGTCTGCAGAAACAGGTAAGCGCCCCGGAAAGCCTAGAGGGTCTCATTGACCTGGGGCCATACCTCAGCACCTTTGCCGATACGGCGGCCCTGATCGTTCATCTTGATCTAATCATAACGGTGGATACCTCCATCAGCCACCTGGCCGGGGCACTTGGCAGTCCGGTC
>CAZDYX010000161.1:0-6465 GCA_964509775.1 uncultured Desulfobulbia bacterium
AGTTACAAAAACCTCTAGACCCCGGTTTTCACCGGGGTGACGACTTTTACAAGAGGCTCCCTGGGATAGTCCGTTTTTCCGCAGACTTCCAGGATGAAAAAGGGGTGCTGTCACAACCTCTTGAAATCACGTGTTTTTAGGCGACGGATTGCTGGCAGGTCTGCGGAATGACTAATTTGTAAATGAAAACAGGGTGATAACCTTAACAAAAAGGGGCCATGACCATGAAAATGGAGGGATTTCGTTCAATTGTCTTGACGGTCTGCGCAAATTTATGCATAACCTGTTGTAGATATTGGGAGAAAAAGGGCCGCTGAAGGAACCGACCTGATTTACGAAGGGATTACGACTTTGTTTTCATCCTGACCACCCTAGGCTCATCCATTTCGGGACCGAATTGACCTGATTTATGAAGGGATTACGACCTGAATGCCTTTGGTTACGTTACGTCCAGCAGGCCAATCTCGCCAACAGGGCGCTCAATCGCGCCGACAATGAAAGATCATCGCAGGTTGCTCGTTTTCTTGCTGGTTCTGCCATTTTTCTCTCCTTTCAGCCACCATTAGAGCCAAAGCTTGCCAAGCTCGATTTCGATTTCTTGGAACGGCTCAGCTCTGACTTTGTCATTTTCGGCGAACACTCCGGCGATCACCCACTTTCCAGACTCCAACCTTAACACGTCCAAGGTTTTGTCCAAGGGATCAACAAGCCAAAGATGAGAAACTCCGTGTTGGGCATAGATGGGCATTTTCTTGATTTTATCCTTTCGAAAAGTGCTTGGCGATAAAACTTCACCAACCCAGTCCGGAGCCACGGAAATCCAATTGTGGTCTTCATCCGTCGGGAACCTTTCTTTTCGCCATCCTGCGAGATCGGGAACAAGAATGTCTTCACTGAACGAAATTTCAGGCTCATTAAGAAATATCCAACCGCCTGGCCCGCCTCTTTCCCCACGATCATATGTAGGGCCTATGGAATACCCCAAAACAGTAGCGGTTCTTGCATGCCTTCTCGACGGCCTCGGGGTGACATATAATTCCCCGTCAATGATTTCCCCGGTCATGTTTTCCGGGATGTTGTAAAGGTCATCGTAGGTTGCTCGTTTTCTTGCCGGTTCTGCCATTTTAAGCCTCCTTTTTTACTCGCCTAATATTCACTCGGCAGTAATATGGTTATGACACGGGTGGTCTGCTCCGGATCGGCCGGGTTTGCCGAACCGTACTCCAGATTTTTATCATAATAATCGATTTTGAAGTAGACTTTTACTCGATCATCAAGTTTTTTGGTGAGGTACAGATGTCTACGCCGCCGCCTGGTATTTCAAGGAGGGGGTCGGTTCAAGACGTCCTAGCAAACAAGGAGGTTCCAATGATATGGACATTGAGGATTGAGTGCGTTTGGGGATGGTATCTGGAAGAGGAATGCATACGGGTAATCGAGATCGACTCCAAGGTATCTCTTTACGACCTACATGAAGTAATCCAAGATACAGTCGAGTTCGGCAGAGATCACCCATTTGAGTTTTATGCGGGTAGAAATTGGAAAAACAGAAAACTCATATTTGAAGAGTCGTTTGACCGAAAACGTTCTTTGGATGTATACGAAAGTACGTCGCTTGAGCAGGTATATCCTCTTCCGAAGGGGTTGAGGCTCTTCTATCATTTTGATTTTGGGGACGATTGGTATTTTGACATAAGAAAGAGCCGGAAGAAACCTGCTGAGCCCCAGGTTGGGGTCAAGTATCCCCGCGTTGTTGATAAAATCGGCCCGAATCCGCAGCAATATGGTCCGCCCAGTGAAGAATAAAGGGGCCGAACAAGCGCGGCAACCTTGCGGCGCTTGGTAACCGTTCACCAGGTAAGGGTAGGGGCGGGTTTCAAACCCGCCCCTACAGCACCCGGGCCAGGAAAATGCCGGTGTATGATTCCTTTTTCCCTGCCACCTCTTCCGGGGTGCCGGCGGCGACGACCCTTCCACCCTGGTCACCGCCTTCGGGACCAAGGTCAATAAGATGGTCGGCCGTCTTGATGACATCGAGGTTGTGCTCAATAACCACGGCGGTATTGCCGCTTTCCACCAGTCGGTTCAGGACGATAAGGAGCTGCTTGATATCGGCCGGATGAAGCCCGGTGGTAGGTTCGTCAAGGATATAGAGGGTTTTTCCGGTACTGCGGCGGCCAAGTTCTCGGCTTAGCTTGATGCGCTGGGCCTCGCCGCCCGAGAGGGTGGTGGATGCCTGACCCAGACGCATATAGCTAAGACCCACGTCAAAGAGGGTCTGCAGACGCTGGGCAATAGGGGGGATGTGGCTGAAAAAGCCTAAGGCCTCCTCCACGGTCATGGCCAGGATCTCGGCGATGTTTTTACTGCGGTATCTGATCTCAAGGGTTTCCTGGTTATAGCGCCTGCCGCTGCAGGCCTCGCAGGTGATATAGAGGTCCGGCAGGAAATGCATGGCGATCTTGATCAGGCCGTCCCCTTCGCAGGCCTCACAACGGCCGCCCTTGAGGTTAAAACTGAAACGGGACGCCTTATAACCCCGGGCCCGGGCCTCGGGAAGTTGGGCCATCAGTTCCCGGATGGGGGTGAGGATCCCGGTGTAGGTGGCGGGATTGGAGCGTGGGGTTCGGCCGATGGGACTCTGGTCGATGTCTATGACCTTGTCGATATGTTCAAGGCCGTGGATTGCCGCAATTGCCCCGATCCGTTCCTGGGCGCCGTGGAGGTGATGCCTGGCGGCCCGAAACAAGGTGTCGATGACCAGGGTGCTCTTGCCGGAGCCGGAGACGCCGGTCACGCAGGTCATGACCCCCAGGGGGATTTCGACGTCGATGTCTTTAAGATTGTTTTCCCGGGCGCCCTTGATCCGGAGCCAGTGGGAGTTTGGCCGGCGGCGAACGCTGGGCACCGGGATGGCCAGCCGACCGGAAAGATAGGCGCCGGTGAGGGATTCCTTATGGTCAAGCAGGCCGGCCACCTCGCCGTTATACACCACCTCGCCGCCGTGGACGCCCGCTTGCGGCCCTATGTCCAGGACATGGTCCGCAGCCAGGATGGTCTCGCTGTCGTGTTCCACCACTATTACGGTATTGCCGAGGTCGCGCAAATGGGTGAGGGTGTTTATCAGTCGCAGATTGTCCCGCTGATGAAGACCGATACTGGGTTCATCAAGGATATAAAGGACCCCGGCAAGTCGGGAGCCGATCTGCGTGGCAAGCCGGATGCGCTGGGCCTCACCGCCGGAAAGGGTGCCTGCTTGGCGATCCAGGGTGAGATAGCCCAGGCCCACATCATTTAAAAAGGATAGCCGGTCAAGGATCTCCTTCAATATCCGATTCGCCACCGGCATCTCCTGGGAGCGGAAGGGGAGCGTCGGCAGCAGCGTTTCGAGGCCTTCGATACTGTGTCGGGTGAGGTCATGGATGTTTGAGGGGCCGATCCGGATTGCCAGGGCCTCGGGCCTTAACCGGGCGCCGTTGCAGGCCGGGCAGAGTTGTTCATTCATGTAACGCTCCAGCTCGTCCCGGATCATTTGGGAGGCGGTCTCCCGGAGCCTACGGGAGAGGTGGGGAATGATCCCTTCAAAGGGGGATTTATAGGTAAGGTGGCGACTGTTATGGGTGTAGGTTATGGTAATCTCTTCCGTACCGCTGCCGTTAAGGATTATGTTCTGCGCAACAGCGGGCAGCTCGGCAAACGGGGTGTCGAGCTCAAAACCGAAGTGTCCGGCAACCGAGGCAAGGATCTGGCCGAAATAGGCGGATGAGGACCGGTTGCTCCAGGGCGCTATGGCCCCCTGCTTTAGGCTAAGTTTCGGGTCCGGGACGATCAGCCGGGGATCGAAAAAATGCTTGTTCCCCAGGCCGTCGCATTCGGGACAGGCCCCCTTGGGATTATTAAAAGAAAAGAGCTGCGGGGAGACCTCGGGCAGGCTTCGGCCGCATTGCACACAGGCCGCCCGTTCGCTGAACAGGGACTCCCGGCCCTCGTCCGGAAATTGGACGAGAAGAAGGCCGTCGCCAAGCCTGACCGCCGTGGCCACCGAGTCGGACAGCCGACGTTCCATTGCGGGTTTTACGACCAACCGGTCCACCACCACCTCGATGGTATGCCGTTTGTTTTTCTCTAGGCCTATCTCCTCCTCCAGATTCGTGACCACCTTGTCTATCCGCGCCCGGACATATCCCTCCTTCCGAAGCCGGGCAAGGATCTCCTGGTGCTCACCCTTTTTGCCGTGCACCAGCGGCGAAAGGAGCATGACCTTGGTCCCTTCCGGCAGGGCCAACAGGCTGCGGGTCATATCCTCGATGCTCTGGGTCTGGATCTCTTGGCCGCACTGCGGGCAATGGGGCTGGCCGGCCCGGGCAAAAAGGAGCCGCAGATAATCATACACCTCGGTCACCGTACCCACGGTGGACCGGGGATTGCGACCGGTGGTCCGCTGCTCGATGGCTACTGCCGGAGAGAGTCCCTCGATGGACTCCACCTCGGGTTTTGCCATCTGCTGGAGGAACTGGCGGGCATAGGTGGAAAGGGACTCGACATACCGGCGCTGGCCCTCGGCATAGAGGGTATCAAAGGCAAGGGTGGACTTCCCCGAACCACTCAGTCCCGTAAAGACGATGAGCCGGTTTCTGGGCAGGTCCACACTGATATTCTTCAAATTGTGCATCCGGGCCCCCCGGATGCGGATATGCTGCGGTTCCATGTCTACGTTCTCCTTGATTTAATTCCGGACGGCGTCCGTATACCATATACTACAAGATCAACAAAAGGACCGAGGAAGAAATTGAGGGGGTGCGGGATATTCTTGGTGACAAAACGGCCTTGACCGGTTTTTATTCCTATGGTGAGATTTCGCCGTTTACCCCCGGCGCCGAATGTGAACTGCATAACCAGACCATGACCATTACCACCATATCCGAGAAATAATAAAATATATGAATCGTGACCTCATGCATAGCCTTTTGAGGCGGCAGTTAAAACGACACTTCGGTGATTCTTTCGCCATTCCTAATGAGTGGGAGCCTTTCATCGAGGCCGTCAACGATGCCTACAAGGAAAACGATATCGACCGGGGAATGCTGGAACGCTCCCTTGAACTCAGCTCGCAGGAGCTGTTGCATTCCAACTCTGAAATGCGTGCCGTAATCCAGGCGCTTCCCGATATTCTGTTCCGCCTTTCCGTTGACGGCACTATCCTGGATCATAAAACCGGTCTTTCCCCGGCTTCTCTCATGATTCCGGAAAGTTATGAGGGAAAAAGGGTCCAGGATATATACAAAAAAGATATCGGAGACAGGTTCAGCGAGGCGATCAGGCATGTTTATGAGACCAGGTCCCTGATCAGCTTCGAGTATCAGCTCGAAATTATAGGGAAGAATGAATTTTATGAGGCCAGGCTCGTGCCGCTTCTGGAAGACCAGGTTTTCGTCATCATCCGGAATGTGACTGAAATCAGAATGGCGCAGGAAGAATTACAAAAATCCACGGTCGAACTGGCTAGAGCCAATGCCCTTTTACAGATGGAGTTGACCGAGCACCGGCGGGCCGAGGAAGAGCTGAGGAAGTCTTTTTCGCTGCTGCGGGCGACCCTGGAGTCCACGGAGGACGGTATCCTGGTAGTAGACAGCGATGGGAGAGTCACCGGCTATAACTCGCGCTTCGCGCATTTATGGCGCTTGCCGGATGACATCCTGGACTCCGGAGAAGACCAACGAGCATTGGATTATGTTTTGAACCAGTTGAAAGACCCGGAAGGCTTCCTCGACAAGGTGCGGAAGTTATATGCCCGTCCGGAGGAAGAGAGTTTTGATGACTTGGAATTCAACGACGGCCGGGTCTTTGAGCGCTATTCACAACCTCAACGGATCGACGGGATACCTGTTGGTCGAGTATGGAGTTTTCGGGACATCACCGAGCGCAGGCGATCCGAGGAGGCATTGCGGGAAAGCGAAAAAAGAATTCGGGACATTACCTCAAGTTTGGGCGAGGGGATTTATGTTTTTGATTCCAATGGGGCTATTACTTTTATGAACCCTATGGCGGAACGCCTGTTGGGATGGACGATGGAGGAATTGAATAAGAAGGGAGCCCATGACCTTGCTCACTTTCAAAGGGCGGATGGAACGCCTTTACCATTAGCAGAATGCAGGATGCATGGCGTTATCAAATCCGGCGAACCTTTTTATTCCACGGACGAGGTTTTCGTGCGGAAGGACGGTACAATCTTCCCTATATCCGTGATAACCTCTCCAATCTTCAAGGATGGAAGGGTGGTCGAATCGGTTACGGCCTTCAGGGATATCACGGTGGAAAAGAAGCTTGAGGCCGAACTCCTAAAGACCCAGAAACTTGAATCCATCGGTATCCTTGCCGGGGGGATCGCCCATGATTTTAACAACCTGCTTCAGGCTATTCTGGGAAATATTTCCGTTGCCAGGTTTTATATCCAGCATTCACCGG
>CAZDYX010000161.1:6475-7652 GCA_964509775.1 uncultured Desulfobulbia bacterium
AGAATACCCTCATTATTAGATGATGCGATAAAGGCCTCGATTGCTGCAAAGGAACTCAGTGCCCGGCTGCTGACCTTTTCAAAGGGAGGGGAGCCCTTAAGAAAAATAGCCTCAATCGAAGGCATCCTCAGGGAATCGGTCAGCTTATCCTTAAGCGGGTCCAATGTTGCCTGTGACCTGACCCTCCCTCCTGATCTCTATCCTGTTGAGATAGATGAGAAACAGATGACCCAGGTCTTCAATAATATCCTCATCAATGCCAAAGATGCGATTCGTGAAGGGGGAACGATCAGCATCGGCGCGAAAAACGTTTCGATATCGGAAGGCGATCCTGTTCCCTTGAAAAAGGGAGACTATTTGCGGGTTTCGATTCAGGATAAAGGTGTCGGCATCCCTGAAAAGATCCTGTCCAAAATATTTGACCCATATTTTACGACAAAAGAAATGGGCAGTCAGAAGGGTACCGGTCTGGGGCTTTCGGTCAGTCTCTCGATAGTCAAGAAGCACGGAGGGCACATAGACGTTGAGTTCGGGAAGGGGAAAGGGACGACCTTCCATATCTATATTCCTGCCGCAAAAATGGCAGTTCATGACCGGTGTCCATGGATGGCGCAGCTGAAGGTTAGGAGGAAAAGGCTCCTCTTTATGGACGATGATGAGTGGATCGGGAATCTGGTTGGGGACATGATGGAGTATCTGGGGTATGAGATTAACTACGCCAAAAATGGTGAAGAGGCCATTGAACTATTCAGGGAGGCAAAGGAGTCCGGGGAAATATTTGACGCGGTGATTCTGGATTTAACTGTTCACGGGGGTATGGGAGGAGAAAAGGCGATCAAGGTATTGATTGAGATAGACCCCGGGGTTAAGGCGGTTATTTCGAGCGGTTATGCAGATGATCCTATCATCAAGGATTTCAGGAAATACGGCTTTGCGGATGCCATAGCAAAACCTTACACCATGGAACAGCTCAAAGAACTGCTCAACAAACTGGGGAACAAGTCAGGTGGATAGTCTGTAGGTGTTTAGGTGGATAGGGGGGAAAATAACCATGCGAGATCACACAAAGTTCAGGGCATTTGAACTGGCCAATCCTAACAGACTACAGTCTAAACAACCTAATCAGGTGGATAGTCTGTAGGTGTTTAGGTGGATAGGGGGGAAAATAACCATGCGA
>CAZDYX010000162.1:0-7045 GCA_964509775.1 uncultured Desulfobulbia bacterium
CTGAATTCTGAATTCCTTTTCATGATCTGGGGTGATCTCTGATCATGAGCGTTAGTCATCATCCGACCCGCACCGCCTCCAGCTTGCAGCCGGTAAAACAGATGCCGCAGCGGATGCATTTTCCCTGATCGATCCAATGCGTTTTTTTCTCTTCCCCCGTGATTGCCTTTTCCGGGCACATTGTTAGGCAGAGGGTGCAGCCGGTACATAATTTTTCGTCGATCATATACTCAAACAGGTTCTTGCAGACGCCGGCCGGGCATTTTTTGTCGTGGATGTGGAGATTATATTCGTCCCGGAAATAACGTATGGTGCTCAATACCGGATTTGCCGCGGTGCCGCCCAGGGCGCAAAGAGAGGCGCTCATCATTACCTCCGCCAGTTCGGTCAGGGTTGCGAGGTCCCCCTCCTGGCCATGGCCGGCACAGATATTGGCCAGGATATGATGCATCTGCTTCAGGCCTTCCCGGCAGGGCACACACTTGCCGCACGATTCAAAGAGCAGGAAATTTAAAAAATACCGGGCCACATCCACCATGCATGATGTCTCATCCATGACAATCATGCCGCCGGAACCCATGATCGCCCCGGCATCCCTAAGCGAGTCATAATCAACCGGCAAATCGATTTTGCTGAGCGGGATGCAGCCGCCGGAAGGACCGCCGGTCTGAACCGCCTTGAACTGTTTCCCCTTCCTGATCCCGCCGCCGATATCAAAAATGATCTCGCGCAGGGTGGTGCCCATTTCCACCTCAACCAGGCCGGTATTTTTGACCTTGCCCACCAGGGAGAAGATCTTGGTGCCCTTGCTGCCCTTGGTGCCGATGCTGGAGTACCATTGGGCCCCCCTGGAAAGTATCTTTGGTATATTGGCCAGGGTTTCCACATTGTTTAACACCGTAGGCTTGCCCCAGAGTCCCTCCAGGGCCGGATAGGGCGGTCTTGACCGGGGCGTGCCGCTCTTTCCTTCAATTGAGACCATGAGGGCGGTCTCTTCTCCGCATACGTAAGCACCCGCCCCCTTGTTCATATTGATGCTGAAGTTAAAACCGGAGCCTAATATATCATCACCCAGGAGGCCATATTCTTCCGCCTGGGTGATGGCCATGGCCAGGTACTCGATGGCTATCGGGTATTCTTCGCGCACATAAATGAAACCTTGCTCGGCGCCGATAGCAAAGGCCCCAATGGCCAAGCCCTCTATAATACTGTGAGGATCGCCTTCCATGAGCACTCGATCCATGAAGGCCCCGGGGTCGCCTTCATCGGCATTCGCGATCATATATTTGGTGTAGCCTGGCGCGTTGCTGCATATTCTCCACTTTATACCTGCGGGAAACCCTGCGCCCCCACGCCCTCTTATTCCCGAGGCCTCAACCGTGGTTACCACCTGGGCCGGGGTCATGCTGGTAATGGCCTTGCCCAGGGCAAAATAACCGCCGAAGCCGATATAGTCCTCTATATCCGTGGGGTCGATCCTGCCGCTGTTAAAGGAAATGGCCTTATTCTGCTTCTGGTAAAAGGGTAAATCCTTCTCAAATTGGACCGGATCTCCGCTCTCGGGATCCTTCCATAGCAGCCGGTCCAGCACCCGGCCCTGGACGACAGTTTTAGAAAGGATTTCTTGAACATCTTGGGGCTGTACCCGGCAGTAGAAAATATTTGCCGGCTCAATCACCAGGACCGGACCCACTTCACAGAAACCGTGGCAACCCGTCTTCTTGACTTCTAATTTGTCCGCCAGGCCCTGTTTCTCAATCTCCTGTTCCAGGGCTTCGATAATGGCCAAGGACCTCCTTGCCCGACATCCGGTATTGCAGATTCGGACCAGGGCCCTTTTGGAGCCCCTCTTTCGAAGACTCGATTCCCTTATCTCTTCCAGATCGGATATAGATTTAACCCTTTTCAATCTTGGACCTCTCCGGTTCCATATCATAGTTTACCAGGATCTTTTTTAACTGGTCCGGACCTACACCTTCGTAGTAATCCTCATCTACTATGACCAGAGGTGCGAGCGCGCAGTTTCCTGGACAACTGACGGTTTCCAGCGTAAACAAGCCGTCAGGGGTGGTTTCTCCCTCTTTCAAATGCAGCCTTCTTTTTATTTCCTCCAGATTATCCATTGATCCGGCAAGGTGGCATGGGGTGCCGTCGCAGACTTTAATTACGTGACGGCCTTTCGGAAGCAGGCTGAATCCGGCGTAGAAGGTTACCACATCGTAAATTCTGGTAAGACTCAGCTCCAATTTGTAAGAAACGTAGCGCAGGGTCTCCTCGGAAAGATAGTTCGTAAGACCTTGCAGATCCTGAAGTATTCCGATGATGGCCGAGTGCTTATACCCATATTTTTCAATAATCCGGTCAATTTGCTCTGTTTTCATTTACTGTTCGGCTCGGTATATTTTCGCCAGCACGGCATGGTATGGTTGCCCCGCAGTCCTTCTTTCACCTTGGCAAACATGGTGCGCCGGCAGAGATCCTTAAGACAGGCATTAACCGGTTCCAGTTTTTTGATAAAATTATCATCCACATAGCCTTCGGCCCGGGCCATGTTACGCAGCTCAATGGCAATACGGCTTACGCGTATCCCCTGCGGACACACAAAATAACAGGAATTACAGAGACAGCAGAACCAGATCAGATCAGAGGAAAGCACCTCATCCTTCATGCCCAGGACGATCATATGAATAAGCCGCCGGGGATCAAAGTCCTCGACTACCTCCCTGACCGGACAGATTCCGGTGCAAGAGCCGCAGGTATAGCACGGCTTGATTTCCGCAAGCCCTATCCGGACGGCAATTTCATCCCTAAAGGCGCTGGCCGTCTTGTTTAAAAAAACAATGTCCAATGGTTACTCCCTGCCTGGCCGTAACTACTCAGGTTGTTTAGTCTGTAGTCTGTTAGGGGCAGAGCAACAAACGTATCAGACACGAATAGGATCTCATCAGCAAGTTCAAATGCTCTGAACTTAGCGTAATTTCGAATTTTTCTTCTTTACCTATTCACCTTAACACCTACAGACTATCAACCTGAGTAGTTACGCCTGGCCAATAATCAGAAATCAGATCACCGTAAGATCGTCGGCCAGTATTTTCTTTTTTTTCAGTGTGTTAACAACGCTGGCTACCTGCTCTTCAGGAACATTCAGCAGGCCTGCCAGTTCCGTAATTGACTGCCTTTTTTCCCTTAAACACAGTAAAGTTTCATGCAAGGTCATTTCCTCGCCAAACGCGGTCAGCAGCTTGCCTTTGTCCGGCAGCTTTCCATGGGTATTATCCTCTTTCATCTGCCTTGCCTGCCTGGCAAAGGCGGTCCGGATCTTTATGCCCAGAACCGCCATTCTGGCCGCCTTAAGTTTGCGGATCAGGGTGGGAAGGTCCAGGCCTTCCCTGATGCCCAATGGTCCCAGGTCACGAATGGTATTGGTGAATTCGGTAATTTTCCGGACAAAAATCGGCGCCTCAGCGGCCGAGACCCATTCCAGCGCCACCCGGTCCGGGATTATTTTCAGGTTCTCCTGGATCAGTTTAGTGAATGAATATTTGCTGATGGCCTCGTAATTACCGGACCGGTAATGGCATTCACCTAAGTGTCAGCCGCCGGTGAAAATGCCGTCAGCGCCGTTGATAAGGCCTTCCAGCAGAAAGGCCGGCTCAATGCGGCCGGTGCACATCACCCTTATCACCCTGATGTGGGGCGGGTACTGCATGCGGCCGACACCGGCTGCGTCCGCGGCCGCGTAGCAGCACCAGTGGCAGAGAAACCCTAGTATTTTCGGTTCAAAGGCCATGAAGTTATACCTAATGGTAACTACTCAGGTTGTTTAGGTTGTTTAGACTGTAGTCTGTTACCGTGAAAATAGAATTCAGAAGTCAGAAGTCAGAAGTCAGAATTTAAAATTCGCCCTGAACATGCCCCGTAGGGGTCATATAGCCATATGCCCCTACCATATTCTGACTCCTGACTCCTGAATTCTGAATTCCTTTTCATGATCTGGGGTGATCTCAGATCATGAGCGTTAGTACTGCACAAAGAACGAATCAAGGACACTCCCAACATCTTTTCGGTCTCTAAAAGTTTCGGCTTGTTCAAATGCTCTGAGTTTTATGTAATCTCGCATGGTTATTCCCCACCCTATCCACCTAAACACCTACAGACTATTCACCTAAGTAGTTACTCCGAATGCCTGAATCTGGGCAAATATCTGTTCATTGGTAAACCGGCCCACACTGATCGCCCGGGCCGGACAATACGAGGCGCAGATCCCGCAACCCTTGCAGGCGGCAACAATTATCTGCGCCTGTTTCCGTTTACCGGCCCTGGTCATTCTGATAGCCGTATACGGGCAGAAGGATTCACAGAGCCCGCACCCGATGCAGATTTCCGGATCACAGGCCGCCACAATCGGCTCTGCCTTCACATGGCCCCGGGCCAGAAGAATGGCGGCCCGGGACGCGGCGGCCTTGGCCTGGGCGATTGCCTCATCGACCGGCTTCGGGAACAGGGCCATGCCGCAGATATAGATGCCGTCGATATAGGAGTCAACCGGTTTGAGCTGCACATGGGACTCCAGGTAAAAACCGTCGGCAGACCGGGGGACCGGAAGTATCCGATCCAGAGTATCATCGGTCCGGGGCACAATCGCTACGCTTAATGCCACGAGCCTCGCGTTTATGACAATGTCCCGGTCAAGGAGTTGATCTCTGACCATTACCCGGATACCATTGTCGGTTTCAGTCACCTGCGGTTTGTTTTCCCTGCGGTAGCGGATAAAGACCACGCCCTGTTTTCTGGCCTGGGTATAGTAGTCCTCGTCAAGTCCTGCGGTCCGCATATCACGGTACAAGACATAGACATTGGTTGCCGGGTTCAATTCCTTGATCTTGAGGGCGTTTTTGATCGCCATCGCACAGCAGATAGTGCTGCAGTAAGGGCGCATCTCGTCCCGGGAGCCGACGCATTGGATGAAGACCAGGCTGTCGTCGTCCGTGGGCACGAAGCTGCCATCGGCCAACTTTTCCTCCAGTTCATGCTGCAGCAAAACCTGGTCGCTTTGGCCGTACAGATATTCATCCGGCCGAATGGCAACGGCGCCAATGGCCAGGATGATGACCCCATGCCGCAATTCTTCCTTCTTTTCTTCTCCTAAGGCAATCACCGTGTTGAAATTACCGACAAAGCCGCTGATGCCTTCAATGTGGGCCGCGGTATAAACAGTGATATTTTTGTGGGAGAAAACCGCAGTTATCATCTCGGCAAGAAAGGCCTGGGGATTATTCTCTGCCAGGGTGTAGTGGATATGGTTGCAGTTACCACCCATTTGCGCGGTTTTTTCCAGCAGATAGCAGTGAAAGCCCTGGTCGGCCAGGGAGAGGGCCGCGGTCATGCCGGCCAGCCCGCCGCCGATAATCAGGGCCGTGGGGATAACGTCAATGATCGGTTCGGCAAGGGGCCGGATCAGTCTTGCCTTGGCAACCGCCATGCGGATCAGATCCTTTGCCTTCTTAGTGGCGGCCTCTTTTTCCTGGGCATGGACCCAGGAACACTGGTCGCGGATATTGACCATTTCAACCAAGCAGCGGTTCAGCCCCGCCTCCCGGGCTGTTTCCTGAAAAAGCGGCTCATGGGTCCTGGGAGTACAGGCCCCGATCACGATCCGGTTGAGGTTGTCGCGCCGCACGGTTTCCCTGATCAGGACCTGGGTGTCTTCGGAACAGGAATAGAGATTGTCAACACAGGTGACCACGTCGGGCAGGGTGGCGCCATATTTTATTACCTCGGCCACATCCACAACCCCGGCGATATTCTTGCCGCAATTACAGATAAAGACGCCAATCCGCAGGCTTTCTCCTTCAACCGCCCGTTCTTCGGGAAAGGACTTTGCTAAGATCATAGTACCCCGGACCGGAGCGAGCATTTCGGCAACGCAGGCAGCAGCGCCGCTTGCCTGGGTTACCGCGTCCGGCAGGGCCATGGGGCCCTTAAAGCCGCCGGCCACGAAAATCCCCTCCCGACTGGTAGCAAGTGGTGCGAGGAGATTGGTGCTGCAGAAACCGTGCGGGTTGAGTTTTATGCCAACGGCCCGGGCCAGGCCGAAGTTGCCCTCCGGCGGGGAGAGGCCCATGGGCAGAACCACCAGGTTAAATGTTTCCCGGCAAAGCCGGTTGTCTTCCGTCACATAGTGCAAGGTCAGGTCTTCGGTTTCCCGGTCAGGCCGGATTTCGGAAACCCGGGCCCGGATAAATTTGACACCTGAGGACTTGGCCCGTTCATAGAAGCTTTCAAAACCCTTGCCCTGCATCCGCATGTCCATGAAGAATATGGAAATGTCAAGGTCCGGTTCATGTTCCAGGGCAACGATGGCGTCTTTTACCGCATATTTGCAGCAGACCGTGGAACAGTATTCCCTTCCCTTGCCAATGGTCCGGGAGCCGGCGCATTGGACAAAGCCGATCTTGTGCGGTTTTTTCTCATCCGACGGCCTGGAAATCCTGCCGCCGTACGGTCCGGAGGCGCTGGATATCCGTTCAAATTCAAGCCCGGTGACCACATTGGCGGAATCTTTATAGCCATAGGCAATAATCGGGTTGGGATCGAGTCCGGTAAAGCCTATGGTCAGAATAATCGCCCCCACCTGGTAGACGGAAGATGATGGCCGCTGATTAAAATCGATCGCCCCGGTCTGGCAGGCCCTGGTGCACTGCTTGCACTCCTGCTGGTTCAAGAACAGACAGTAGTCGGGATGCACGGAATAGGTGGCGGGAATTGCCTGGGTATAGCGGATGTCAATCGCCTTTTTGAAGGAGAGGATCCGGTTGTGAGGGTCGGGGATGGTTACCGGGCAGTACTGGGCGCAGACACCGCAGGCAGTGCATTTTTCCTCATCCACGTAACGGGGGCGTCTGTCTACCTTGACCAGGAAGTTTCCGGCGCTGCCGGAGACTTCCTTGACCTCGGCGTTGGTGATAATCTCAATATTGGGAGACCGACCGGCCTCAACCAGCTTCGGCGCCAGGATTCAGATGGCGCAGTCGTTGGTGGGGAA
>CAZDYX010000162.1:7055-7632 GCA_964509775.1 uncultured Desulfobulbia bacterium
CTTGTCCAGGCCGGCCATGATCCCGCCAATGGCCGAGGATCTTTCCACCAGATAGACATAATAGCCTCCCTCGGCCAGATCCATTGCGGCCTGGATTCCGGAAATTCCCCCGCCGACGACCATTACGGCCCCGATCAGCTCTTTTTGAATGACATCAATTTGCATCTTGGCAGTATTTTGTAACTACTAAGGTTGTTTAGACTGTAGTCTGTTAGGACTGTGCAAAGAACTGTAACCGTTCACCCACGTTTGTTGGTCTACGTAGGGGCGGGTTTGAAACCCGCCCAATCGGAATGCGCACAGCAAAGGGCGGGTTTGAAACCCGCCCCTACCCTTCCCCCTCGCAAGGGTCAGGAAGGGAGAATTCCAGCCTGGCCGCATGGGTCAATCCTTCACCCCCAGCCCAACCTTCCCCCTCGGAGGGGGAAGGGGCTCGATTGGAACGATGCTACTCAAACTTCCGTTACCTGGTGAACGGTTACCAAAGAACTAATCAAGGATTCCAACACCTTTTCGGTCTCTAATTTCGGCCAGTTCAAATGCTCTGAGCTTTGTGTGATCTCGCATGGTTATTCCC
>CAZDYX010000163.1:0-273 GCA_964509775.1 uncultured Desulfobulbia bacterium
TGACTCCTGAATTCCTTTTCATGATCTGGGGGTGATCCCTAATCATGAACATTTGGCAAGGGGCGGGGAATCTGAACATCGGAATCAGACATGCCCCTTCCGGCCAAAGAGGGCCCAGGCCTCTTGATAAAGGGCATTTAGGCGCTCTTCAAGCAGGAGGCGAAAGGGTTCGAGGTCTTTTGCCCCGAGTTCCGGGGGGACCTTTAGGGGTTCTCCCCAGACCAGGGCGACTTGCGAGAATGGCAGCGGCAAGACGGAACAATCCCAGCTTTT
>CAZDYX010000163.1:291-7549 GCA_964509775.1 uncultured Desulfobulbia bacterium
CACCGGCACGATGATGGCACCCGTTCGGCTTGCCAGCCAGATCGCGCCGGCCTGGGCCTTTCGCTCCGGGCCCTGGGAGCCATCGGCAATAAGGGCGGCATCAAGACCATTTTTCATCAAGGCGAGCAGGGCGCGGAGGGCACTCATCCCGGCTTTATTCCTTGAACCCCGGACCGATTCCGATCCCAGGAGGGCGAGTATCCGGGCGACGAATTCACCGTCCTTGCTGGCGCTAACCATGCCCACCCAACAATGGTTTCTTGCCAGACAAACCAGTTGGAACATGCTGTAATGCCAGTAGGTCAGAATACAGCGGGTGTTGTTTTCCTTACAGCGGGTCAGATGAAAGGAGTTATATTCCTTGACCCTGCAGGACTTAAAGAGCAGGTTCTCAAGGAACAGAAACAGCCGCGGCCCGAACGCCAGGGCAAGTCGGTAGGACCAGGTCTCCTTTTTCATAACCACTCAAACTCCTGCTGTTTTAAGCGTTTGATCCGGTCACGGAGCAGGGCAGCCTCTTCGAAGGCGAGTTCCTTTGCCGCCTTCTTCATCTCCTTTTCAAGCCGGCTGATCGCCTGCCTGATTTCGGCAAGGTTCCCGTAGCCGGCAACGGGTTCGGCAATCATGGGGGCCACGGTCACATAGTCTTGTTCATAGACCGATTGAATGGCGTCCTTGATGGTCGAGATGATCGTCGTGGGCGTGATTCCGTGCTCTTGGTTATAGGCCTTCTGGATGGCCCTTCTCCGGTTGGTTTCATCGACCGTGCGCCGGATGGACTCGGTCATCACGTCCGCATAGAGGATGACCGTGCCGTTGACATTCCGGGCGGCCCGGCCGCAGGTCTGGATCAGGGAGCGGGCGCTCCGCAGGAACCCCTCCTTGTCCGCATCGAGGATAGCGACCAGCGCGACCTCGGGGATATCGAGTCCCTCCCGCAGGAGGTTGATGCCGATCAGGACCATGAACTCGCCCCGCCGCAGGTCGCGGATGATGGAAAACCGTTCCAGGGTGTGGATATCGGAATGGAGATACCGAACCCTGATCCCCAGATCTTCATAGTATTCGGTCAGGTCCTCGGCCATTTTTTTGGTGAGGGTGGTGACGAGAACCGCCTCGTTTTTTGCCACTCGCTCCCTGATCTCGGCCAGGAGGTCATCCACCTGGTTAGCTGCCGGCCGGAGCTCTACCCGGGGGTCCATGAGGCCGGTGGGCCGGATGACCTGTTCCACTACCTGTCCATGGCTGCGCTCGAGTTCAAAATCGCCGGGCGTGGCCGAGATATAGACCACCTGGGGAATTCGTCGATAAAATTCCTCATACTTCAGGGGCCGGTTGTCCAGGGCCGAGGGCAGCCGGAAACCGTATTCCACCAGGGTCTCCTTGCGGGAGCGGTCGCCCCGGTACATCCCGCGGATCTGGGGGATCGTGATGTGGCTCTCATCAATAACGAGCAGAAAGTCCGGCGGAAAATAATCGAGCAGGGTAGGGGGCGGCTCGCCCGGCATCCGGCGGGTAAGGTGGCGACTGTAATTTTCAATACCCTGACAATACCCTAGTTCCTGCATCATCTCCAGGTCGAACATGGTGCGCTGCTCGATGCGCTGGGCCTCAAGGAGGCGCCTTCCCTTCTCGAAAAAGGCGATCCGTTCGGTCAACTCCTCCTTGATGGACCGGGTTGCGGCCTTAAGCACGTCTTTTGAGGTCACAAAGTGGCTGCCCGGAAATACGGTCAGCTCGGGAAGGGCGGCGAGAACCACTCCCCGCAGGGGGTCGATGATCCTGATCGCCTCGATAATATCGCCGAAGAGCTCCACGCGGATCGCCCGGTCCTCCTCATAGGCGGGAAAGATCTCCAGGACATCCCCCCGCACCCGGAAGGTGCCCCGGTGAAAGGAGAGTTCATTACGTTCATAGAGCATATAGACCAGGCGGCGCTGCATCTCCTCGCGAGGATATTCCTCGCCGACCTTGAGGAAAAGATGAATATTTTTGTATTCCTCGGGCGAGCCCAGGCCGTAAATGCAGGAAACACTGGCCACGATCACCACGTCCTGCCTGGTAAGAAGCGAATGGGTGGCGGAGTGGCGCATCTTGTCGATGTTTTCATTGATTGCCGAGTCCTTCTCGATATAGGTGTCGGTCTGGGGGATATAGGCCTCGGGCTGATAATAGTCGTAATAGCTTACAAAGTATTCTACTGCATTCTGTGGGAAAAGTTCCTTGAACTCGCTGTAGAGCTGGGCCGCCAGGGTCTTGTTGGGCGCCATCACCAGGGCGGGACGATTGGTCCTTGCGATGACGTGGGCCATGGTAAAGGTCTTGCCCGACCCGGTCACGCCGAGCAGGACCTGCTCCTGCACCCCGCGGTCAATCCCATTGCACACGGCGTTTATAGCCTGGGGTTGATCGCCGGCCGGCGAAAATGGTGATGTGAGGGTGAATTGTTGCATAATCGAGGAGGTTTATGGCCTCGGCGAGGCCGGCTTTTCGATGAGTTCTTCTACTTCCCGGACGAGCTCAATATCTTGCCTCTCTTTGACATCCTTGACCCGAAGCGGACCACGGGTACGAGCAACATCAAATTCACGGCTGTTATTCTCATTTTGATCTTGTCGGTATTTCATGTTAAGTATGGCAAATACTTTGTTTTATGACTGTGATTTACGGGGTGATTAAGGAAGTTATCCCCCAACCTCCGGACCGCTCGCAAAAGCGGCTACTCGTCTAGTCACTAATAAAATCCCGAAAAAATTTTTTAAATTATAACAACGAGATGGCGCAGTGTTCCGTTCTTGTGATATACTATGTAATTTTGCTGTTCGGCCGGTTGAAAAAAACCATCACTATATCAACTTGTGAGTTATTTTATGCCGCTTTCAATAAGAGTAGTTAAATATAAAAGTATTTCTCCAAAAGAAAACCTTTTTTGTCTCTTTGATCGTCAGGAAGGCTTTATTGGACGCTCACCGGATAATGATCTGGTTCTTCCCGATCCGGAAAAATGTATATCCCGTAAACATGCTGCCATTAAATACGAAAAAGGATATTATTATCTTACAGATAACAGTTCAGCAGGGACAGTTATCACGAATAAAAATATAAGTATTCATAAGAATACTGTTAAGTTAACCGACGGCGACCAAATCATAATAGGCGATTATGATTTGGTCGTTTCCATTTCAGAAGAAAAGGCAATTCCTAACTTCTCTTCTTCGAACAATATCAACCAGGAAGCTATCGATCATCCTTACATAACTCCAATTATTAACAATAATATCAATGATCCATTAAATAAAAAAGAATTATCGTTGCATGAATATGTTCATGCGGAAAAGCAAATACCAATAGATTTCGACTACAGTAAACTACTTGATGATTACCAGACCGATAATGAAAAAGACCTGGATTTCGATTTCCCGGAAATTCCACCGCCCTTGAAAGATGACGATCAAAATATTGTAGAAACTGAATCGAAATGTGCAAACCTCGAAGAAAACTTTGTCCGCCGGCAAGAACCAGTAAGGGAACAATTGGGCCCTGATCATCGTCTTGGCCATTTCCCCCCTCACCCTCTCCCACCAGGTGAGATGGAATTTAAGGAAGGTGCTGATTATATTGGTCGAAACGATGATCAAGGCCAACAATTACCTGATCAAATAGGCCTTGATCAGGATCTTTCCGCCGGAGAACCGCAACCCGTCACGCCCGTTGCCTCGGGATCAACCTGCCAGAACAACGAACAAACTGCGCGTGAGTTGTTTGATATTTTTTTGAAGGCGGCGGGGGTCAGGGATAACACTTTATTTTCCCCTGAGAAAATTTCGGAATGTATGGGGATTGTTGGTTCTGTCTTTAAGGAAATGATCAAAGGACTCATGGTAGTTTTACGGGGACGGGCAGAAATAAAAAATCAATTTAAGGTTGAGATGACTATCCTTGAGGCGGCCAATAACAACCCTTTGAAGTTTACTCCAAATCTTGAAGATGCAATCACCTTGATGCTGTTAAAAAACCGTCTTGGATTCATTGAAGCAACAGAAGCCGTCCGGCAGGGGTTTGCCGATATCATGAGTCATCAACTGGCGACAAATGCCGGCCTTCAGGCCTCATTAATGGCGTTAGTGAGCAGGTTTGATCCGGAGCATTTTTCCAAGAAATTTAATGAAGGCATTGTATTCCAAAAAAAATCAAAATGCTGGGACGCCTATTGTCTTGCCTATCCTGAAATAGTCAGGAATGGGTCAAACAATTTTTTTGGTGCAGAGTTTTCCCGAGTATATGAAGAACAAATGGGTAAGTTGAAGTGCTCCAAGGAACCAGAGAAAGAATCCCGATTTAGGAAGCAGGATGAATGAACAGAAAAGAGTAATATGGTCGGAAGGGATGTTCCTTCGTCCTCAGCATTTCCAGCAACACGACCGGTACCTAGAAAATTTGGTCGACAGTCGCTGTCGACCACTCAAGCCTTATGACTGGGGTTTTTCCAGCCTCACGATCGATCAGCACCTGCTTAAGATCGGCAAGGTCGCTCTTACCGAATGTAAAGGGATTTTTCCGGACGGCACGCCATTCAATTTACCTGAAGATGGCAGCTTACCTCTGCCCTTGGATATTCCGAAAGACATTCACAACGAAATTGTCTTGTTGGCGCTACCGGTTTACCGACCCCAGGCGGTTGAGATTGACAACGATCTTTATCCGGATAGCCTCGCCCGCTTTCGGCTAGGTGATTTCAATGCCAAGGACAGCAACAGTGGTCTCGATAGCAGTGCCCAGATACAAATAGGAGAACTCAAGACCAGACTTATACTGCAGAATCATGAACGTTCCGGCTACACCTGTTTAGGTGTGGTCCGAATCAATGAGATGCGGGTCGACAAGGGTATTTCCTTGGATGATGAGTACGTTACGCCCAGTTTGAATTGTTTCGCCGCCCCGGTTTTAAGCGGTTTTCTCCGTGAACTTTATGGACTTTTGAACGCCCGGGGAGAGGCCCTGGCGTCACGGGTGCATCAGGCAGGTCATGGCGGAATTTCGGAAATCGCCGATTTTTTGCTTCTCCAGCTCATCAACCGTTATCAGCCTCTGTTCGAGCACCTTTCCAATCTCAACGGGTTACATCCGGATTTTTTTTACGGCTATGCCATCCAGTTGGCAGGAGAACTCTCGACCTTCTTCATGCCGGAAAAACGACCACCCGCTTATCCTCGCTATGACCATGACGATCTCCAGGCTACCTTTATTCCTTTAATGGAAGAGCTTCGACGACTTTTCAGCGGCGTTATCGAACCTATGGCCATTAGGATACCGCTCAGTAAACCCAAATTCGGAGTTTACGCCGCCAAAAGGCCGGATACCCAACTATTGGAAAACGCGCTTTTCGTTCTGGCGGCGAACGCCAAGGTACCCCCGGAGACCCTGCGTAACCTCTTCCCCCCGCAGATTACCATCGGACCGGTGGAAGATATCCAAAAACTGGTAGGTTCCGCGATCCCGGGCGTCTCTCTGCACCCATTGCCGGTGGCGCCGAGGCAAATCCCGTATCATGTGGGTTTTACCTATTTTGAGCTCAATAAACATTGTGATTTCTGGGACAAAATAAAGACCTCCGGTGGAGTGGCCTTCCATATCGGCGGTGATTTTCCGGAACTTGAGCTCGAATTTTGGGCGATAAAAAAGGTGGATTAGGGAATGGTAACTGCTCAGGTGGATAGTCTGTAGGTGTTTAGGTGTTTAGGTGGATAGGGGGGAATAACCATGCGAGACCACACAAAGCTCAGAGCATTTGAACTGGCCGAAACTTTTAGATACCGAGAAAGTGTTGGGAACCTTGATTCGTTCTTTGCGCTAACCTAACAGACTACAGTCTAAACAACCTGAGCAGTTACAAGAAATGAACCAATCCGGCCCTTCCTCCGCGTCAGACGATTTCGATAAAACGATCGTCCGTCCCATGCCTGGCGGACGCAAACGCTATCCGTCATCTGCCGAGCGGGCCGATCAAACCGGTTATATCGCTCCCCCCCCCAAATGATTTTCTTAGGGAGGCGGCTCCAGGGGCAAATCCGTTCATCGAGGCGGCGTTTCCGTTGTTATCCCTGGCCTCGAAGTTGCGTACCCTTCCCTTCCATTCCCAGATAGAAGAATTACATGACCGGTTGGCTGCCGACGTCCGGGAATTCCAAAGGAAGGTGTCACACCAGGGACTCTTGCCGGAACAAATCAAGGTCGCGAGTTATTTTCTCTGTTCCCTGGTAGACGAGACCGTGCTGAACACACCCTGGGGAAGCGAAAGCAAATGGGGCCATAACAGCCTGTTGATTTTGTTTCACAATGAGGCCTGGGGCGGTGAAAAGTTTTTCGATATGGTGCAGGGCCTGGTCCAGCAACCGGCACAAAACCTTTCTTTGATCGAACTGGCGTATCTCTGTTTGTGCTTGGGTTTTGAAGGAAAACACCGCATTGCGGATAATGGTCTACGCGCCATCGAGCAACTGCGGCAGGAGTTGTACCTCTTGATTTCCAGATTCAAGGGTAATCCCGAACGAAGCCTCTCCATCCGCTGGCGAGGAACAAAAAATCTTCACAGTCCTATTATCAAATACATTCCCTTGTGGGTTGTCGGGACTGTCGCCGCCACACTACTTATATTCACTTTTTTAGGCCTGCTTTATGCTATCAACCGGGCCTCGGATCAGGTATATGCAGAGCTATCCCTCCTGTCCCGTGAGGTCAAGAAGGCGCCCGGCGTACCCCAAGCTCGGGGTGTCGAACCTACTGTAGAAGTCCAGGACGGGCGTTTTCAGACACTGCTGACAACGGAAACATCTCAGGGAAAGATCGAGGTGGTAAACGGCAATCTTCTTCGGATACTCAATTCCTTTCCAGCCGGGAGCGCGCAAATCTCCAAGGATTTCCTTCCCCTGTTAGGGAAAATTGCCCGGGAATTACAAAATGACACGACCCGGATCAAGGTCATCGGACACACCGACAATAAGCCGATTTTCACGGCCCGTTTCCCTTCCAACTGGCACCTGTCGCTGGCCCGGGCGCAAAATGTGGCCCAGATCCTCTCGTCTTTTGGAACACTTGGCAACCGGTTAAGTTTTGCAGGAAGTGGCGATTCAGAGCCGATCGTCGCCAATGACAGCCCCGAACATCAAGCAATGAACCGACGAATAGAGTTTCAGTTCAGTAAGTAATAGACATTATCGGAAATTCACCGCCCGGCATTTTAAGTCCAAAAATGGACTTC
>CAZDYX010000164.1:0-3161 GCA_964509775.1 uncultured Desulfobulbia bacterium
CGGCCCCTCGCCCAACCAAAGTCATCAACCGGACAAGCCGGTTATTCCGGCGTTAACCCTTGACCAATAGCCGATCCATGTATTCGGGCTCCAGAGAGAAGACTGATCGGCTGACGGGAGGCGATGCCGCTAATTCCAAGGATAAAGTATTCATGGAAATTATTATTCGTACTAATCATCCGATGGTTCTCCTTGGCTTGCGAGAAGGATTTCCTCCTGGTGTCAGAGTAAATGTTCCGCCCGTTATTGAGCGCCGAGATATAAGCATTCCTGATGTTTTGGATGCCATAGTCCATGTTGCTCGCGATGTAGACATTGGGTTACTCACTGTCTGGCTTTTTGAAAAAATAAAACCAAGCAAGAAAAGTGCAAAGTTGTATATAAATCGAATTGAGGTAACTTTGGAAAATGGCGAAATTTGCAGGGTCATTGCGGAACAAATACATCATGAGGCTGACAATTGAACAAACAGCACTCATATATAAAAAAGTTTTACGAATCTTTGATTTATTAACCATATTATTCCTTTCCAGTGGTATGCGGGTCCGTTCACACGATCCGGCGAGTGCGGTTGATTCTAGCCTTCAAGTTGATCATCGACAAGTTTTCGCGATTCTAAACGACCATATTAACCACGCGTTAGCTTGAGAGACTAAAGACATGTCCAGAGGGAAAAAGAAAACTGGCCCTTGTTGTATCTGTGGAGAAGAGGGGAAGTTGTCCTTTGAACATGTACCTCCGAGATCGGCCTTCAACGACCACCCGGTGTTTGTGGCTAACATCAAGGAATTGATTGGCAACTGGGATGGCGAGCTAAAGTCCGTCAAGGGAAAAGTCCATCAGTTGGGAGCAGGCGACTACACTCTGTGCGAGAAATGCAATAACGACACCGGGGCCTGGTACGGAAATGCCTTCGCGGATTGGGCATATCAAGCATTTTGTGTGCTCACGTTCGCAAGGGGTGAGCCTACCCTCTATTATCAGTTCAGAATCTTTCCGCTAAGAGTCATAAAGCAGATAGTATGTATGTTCTTCAGCTCAAACGGCCCCAGTTTCCGGACTGCCCATCCTGATCTGGTCAAATTCGTATTGAACCGAGAGGCCAGATACCTGCAGCCCGCAATTAGCATATATACTTACTATAACCTGTCTCCCGTTTCGCGGCAGACCGGTGTTGCGAGCTTGCTAAACATAGAGAAGCAACAAGGACACACATTCAGCGAAATAGCCTATTTGCCGCTTGGATATGTCATGAGCTTGGAATCCAAAGTTCCTGATGACCGCCCGGTTGATATTTCATTCTTCGCGAACTATCGCTATGACGAGTGGAAGGAATTTTCTTTTCGGCTTCCGGTTTTGCCTATATACACATACTTTCCCGCTGACTACAGAAATCGAGATGAAGTATTGGCAACGGGCAGAGAAAACAGAAATCGCAGGGGTAAGCTAACCATGCCATGCACCTGATCGCCCGGAATGCGGACTCCAGGTGATGGCCACGTTAGTCGCATTAAGGAGGATAACAACAATGAAGAAGATAGTTAAACTAAGTACGATTGTCCTGCTGTGCACATTCTTTTTTTCGGCTGTGTGTACCGGGGGTAACCAAGTAGTTTATAAAGGTACGGTGTCCGGTGTTAATGGCGGCACCATTGTTGCAGATAGCCTGGCGATCACTTTTCCGCGCGGAATCGCAACCACCGATATCCGGATTTCCATAGAGAAGAATAGCGACAGACCGAGTATTAACGGTACTAAGAAACAAATCGATGCCTACAATCAATTTCGTTTTATCGGGTCAACTTACAAAATAACTGCCAATCCGAAACGATTTGATCGCCCCTATGTCTTAACGCTGAATTTTGATCCTGCAGAATTTGACAGGTTACAAGAAGGGGAAATTCCGATAATCATCTCGATATCCAATGACGGCATATTAGATTTTCCGGAAGTCCTCTTTCCTGATCTTCCAAACGGCTTGATTACGGTTAAATCCTCTCACTTTTCGCACGTTGCTTTCACCGCCGCCCCCCATGAGGCTATTATGGCTTTCGCTACCAACAAAGACCAATTGTCTCGGCCGTCACCAAGCCCGTCACCGGAGTCAACATTCGAAAAGCCGGATCATCCAGCATCGATTACGGACGCAGAATTCAATAACAAGACCGATGCATACAAAAAAGCTCATCCTCCTGCCCCCCCACAGGAAACGATCACGGCCGCGGAATTCAATAAAATCCTGCTCGAGTACAGAACTGCTAAAGATGCATACTATGCAGCGTTAAAAAGTTCGGGAGATAAGCACATTGTTAAGAACATTGATGGGCTTTATAAAACTTACAAGGAAAAATACGACGCCTATATCAAGGCTACCCAAAAGAAGATGGTAAATTAATGTTCGTATATCAACACATAACCAAAGGACATTGACATGAGCCTTACCCACGGACATTTATATGCCGCAATGAAAATAAAAGCGGGATTGAGTGAAAAGCTGAAGACTATTCTTGATAAACACGTTGTTGAATACCATACCGGTGCGGTCGGGCCGGACATCCTTTACTGGGCCACCTCTCTTAAAGGGTATGGTTTAATGTTAGGTAGTGATGGAAATCCGGACGTCAACGATCCTCATAAAATTGAAACCGGCCGACTGATCATCAATCTTGTCGACGACTACTTAGTGAGAAAAGAAAAGGTAACAACTCCTGAAGAAAATACCATATTGGATCAATATCTGGCTTTCATCATCGGATGGATCACCCACTGGAGTATTGATCTTTACATTCACTCCCTAGTAGATATTTACGGCGGCGATTATACGAACCATAAAAGTCGGCATATTCAGTTGGAACTAGTGGAAACCGTCTATATTTATAATAAAATCTACAAAGCCATCAAGCCTGCACCGGAGCAGATGACACTGGCGACTCGTAACGAAGTGTGGATGTATTTTATTGATCCTTTGATGAAGACTTATCCTCAGGCGAAAATTCGAAAAACACAGAATAAAAAAAAACCTATAGCTGAAAGTCCTAAACTAAAGCCTGATGTATTTCCCGTGTATTTAAATCCTGCAATCCTTTCTGTTAGTACTGCTTTAAATTGCGCCGAGCAACTTTGCGCCAAAGGTAAAGTGGGCGAGGAGGTTGTGAATTCCA
>CAZDYX010000164.1:3171-7545 GCA_964509775.1 uncultured Desulfobulbia bacterium
TGCTGATCCATCGGCATCGGGCGGTATTTGGAGCGCTTTTAAAGCCGGCGTCCAACAAGTAGCAAAGGCAGGGAATGATTTGGCGAAATCCGTCGATAGTATAGCGGAAGAAGCATGGGGTCAATACGGTGCTCATATCCCCTCCCAAAAAGTCTATACCGATATTCTTGATCCGATACAAATCCAGTCCATCACGCCTTCCGCTACTTCGGTGAAGGCTACTGTCAGGATCGGTGATACCGGGCTATATGGAAAATTTCTCAAAGATTATGATGCTTTCTTCAACGGCGGTATGGCCAATGCCCGCATGATCATCGGTGTTGTTGAACAGATCATCAGCAGTAAATCCGCCTTAAGTCCTCCCCTTGTTGCTGCCAACGATTCTCTTCAATGGACAGCGATGCTGGAGGCGGTTTTAATGGATAACGGCAACAACATTAATATTCTGGAACCGGAAACTCATTTAAAACGTATGGCGCCTGCCGACCCCAAAATCACTGAAGTACTTCATGATCCGGAAATTCTCAAAAATATCCAGCGAAACAGAATTAGACGTGACCGGTTGTACTATGAAATGGTGTATACTTTTCCGCAAAAAAAATCGCAGGTGCAGCGGGTGATGTACGCTTACATTAAAGAAGATGACAGCGATAAAAATGACAACGCCAATGGGCTTTTTGAGTCCCGTGTCGGCACCGCCGTTATTGAGGTTGATATTCCCAATCCGCAATCCTCCGATTATCGTTGTTTATTTAGACTTTCACTCACCGACGGTGAAGCGTTTAAGAAAACGGCTTACCAAAATGTAGAGTTTAAAATCAGCGAAGAAGTAGCTTATCGGGATCTGCTTTCATTCTTGAAGTCTTGCAATCGGATCGAAGTTGGTTACACTGGCTCTTTACGAATAAACTCCAGCCGCGAAGGCAACCCCGCCGTCCTTACGGAGAGTGCCACCACCGTTGCCGGGTATTCTCAACCACGGACCGTAGCCGTCGACAAATGCGATAACGGCAGGGACAACAAGAACGTTGACATCTACTGGACCGGCAACAGTTTCATGGCGACTGTCTCAGCTGACGAGGACCTCAAGGAAATACTTATGCCCGGCAGCACGGACGAACCAATGGTTTGTGGCATCTCGAAAACAAGGGTCTGTATCCAAGGTATAGTTGATCCCCAAAACAAGACGATCACTGTCGAGGCATACGACACCTTTGTTCAGCGCTCCCTTCTTGACAGAGACGAATCCACCAGAAACATGTCCAAAAGGTTTCAGTTCTCGGCCAGCGCCCTCCCGTTCCAAGAAGAGTCTTATGATGCCGAACAGATCGAATTTGTCGTCGGTACCACGAAGGATCTCCGGGAATGCGGCGCTAACTACCAGTCAACTGACACCTCCACGGGCCCGCGCTTAGGTAATACATGGAACATTCAAGAAGAAATGCTGCTCCCGGACGAAAACAGCGAAGATGGTTACCTTTCCATTGAGTTCTGCAGGCGAAAATAGTGGCCAGCGACCATTTATTGTGAGCGTCCGAGGAATGTATGAGGACGCCCAACCAGTCGTTCAAGCGGCCAAGCCGCTTAACTCGTTGTTCCCGGCGACTGCGTCGCCGGGAATCGCGGCGCTGACTTCGTCAAGCCGCGATTGGTCGACAAAGAGGGACGGGATGAGTTCCTATGATGACATCTTGAGGATGATGCGGGAGGCCGATAGGGCTCTTGCACCACTCCGAGACTTCGAACGTTTGTACGGGCACGGAATGCAGCAGGCAGCCGAAGACTTCTTGCAGCGTGAACGGCTCTTTCGAGCCGCCCTCCCCGAACACACTAGCTCTTATCGAAGCGCAATCGAATCTCTTCAACCCGCGCTCGACAAGTTTCGTGAGTTCGAGCGTCACTCTCCGGCGATGTCGCTCCTTGCGCATGCGCACAGTGGCTTTTCGGAGCTTCTCGCAAGGCAAACAGACCTTGAGAACATCGCTAGAGCGAGCATCGCCCTGAGCCCTCACTGGCAGGAGAGCATCATCGCCTACCAGCGGCTCGGTGGAGAAATCGCCGCTGCGGAACTGGCGCTCAAGTCTCACTATGCGACTGTGGCGAAGTCGGCCTTCCTTGCACAGGAGCGGCTTCTTCGTGTTCCCTGGGACTCGCTCGGGAGCGCCATCAAGATCGACTCTTCGGAGTTCTCTGCAATCAGCGATCGTTTCACGACGCTCACTGACACCTACCGCCTTCTCATGCAGTCCTTCGAGACGCGCGAGCACTTCATGGCGTCGTTTCCTCCAATCGTCTCTGCCGGGCCACCTCTTGAGATCCTCACTAGCGCCCGTCTCCTCGATGCTCTATCTCGTCCGATCCCCGAAGAGGAGTTTTTCGAAGTCGATCGCCAGGCCGAATCTGCCTTGGAAGACGAGATTGAGGCTACAACCGATGAGCTTCTTGCCGCGTTGAACCCCGAGCTCCGGTCTGTTTGGCTTGGTGCGAAGGAGGCACTCCGCTCCGAGAATCCCGATCGTGGCCGTCATGTCGTAGTGTCGCTCCGGGAACTCGTGACTCACGTCCTTGATGCCATCGCCCCCAGCAAGGAGATCCAGACCTGGACGAGGGATCCTTCCCACTTTCACGACGGGCGTCCGACACGAGAGGCTCGAGTGCTTTTCGCATGCCGCGGAGTCAACCATGGCCCGTTCTCAAAGTTCGTCAGCGCGGACGTCAGAGCAACCATTGAGTTCATAGGCCTCTTTCAGCGAGGAACACACGAGCTTACGGTGTCGTTCTCGGAGGCCCAACTGCGAGCGCTCGTGACCCGTGCCGAATCGTTGCTCCGATTCCTTCTGCTTACTTCTCGCGTCAAGCAATGATCGGCTCAGCGCCCAACAAGACGATGGAGGCCGACGCCAAAGGACGACGCGGCCCATCGCCACGGCGTTAGGGGAAAAAGGAGGACCATTATGAAAGGCGCAGTAATGGCAGTTGTTTTTTCTGTGTTGCTCGTTTCTTCAGCAAACGCAGCCGATGATGTAAAAAATAAAATTATTCAAAGGTGTCGCTCTCAGATGGGAGAGTATGGAGCAGCCATGATGAAAGCATGCGTTGATCAAGATATAGAAGCAGATAAGGCGTTGAGCAACTACTAATTAAGAATAGGAGAAGATGATGGCAAAAGTGAACACTAATCTGCTCGGCTTAGCTTTTTTATTCGGGATGATAATCTTATTATGCTCTCCGTCTTATGCTCAACAAGATGCAAATTCACCCCAAGAACCAAATTGGAATCGTTTCAAAGACAAACCGGGGCGGTTGTTATCAAAGGTTATTCGGAAATTGGCACAGTTAATGGCATGGGAACAGTATCTGTTGATGCTATGGAGTTCACAGACGCGACGACAGGTAAACGTCAGATGGGCATTGTAATAGATGTGAAAGAGTCAGGAAAATTCGAAAATTCTGATAGATCATTTATAGATTATGACGAAATTGATCCCTTGTTAAATGGGATAGACTATATTTCAAAAATTAAATCAGACACAACTCGTCTTTCAAATTTCGAGGCAATATATAAAACTAAAGGAAATTTTAATGTCGTTACATTTAGCAGTTCTGGCAAGATCGATGCCGCTGTAAAAAGTGGGTATATAAGGCCTGCAACAGCATATTTATCATTGCAGCAGCTTATTAACCTTCGTGAGTTAGTACAAAAAGCGAAACAGAAATTAGATTCGCTGAAATGAAACACAGGGTGCGCACCCGCACGGGGTCGGACCAAGGCAACACATTAATTTATTGAAGAAAAGGCATGAAAAATGGGCCTTATTTTGTCTTAAAGGCCCCATTTTAGGGTCAATAGGGCCTTTTAAGAAAATTGCCCAACGGAAACAAAAGGTATAGTTCCATTTTCAGAAGAGGCTGTGACAACGGGAACTCGGCTGACCTGGACTTCGAAAAAAGAATATCGGCTTCGGGGGGTGATGGCGGGTACGCGGCGCTTGTTGGCTTCGATAAGGAAAAAGGCGCGTCGGCTTCGGGAGTTGACAACGCGAGCGCCGCAGATTTCGACTTCGTCGGAAAACCTTTGGCTTCGAGAGCAGATAGCATAAGCGCGGCGGTCCTGGGCTTCGACTCAAAACTCGCTTACGAGCGGTGACATCGTGAGCACCGCGGACTTTGGCTTCGAGGTAAAACCCTCAGGCTGCCGGGATGTGACTCGGCAAGCGCGGCGGATATCGGCCTCGATAAAAAAACCTTGGCTTCGATCAGCGACACGGCGAGCGCCCTGGATATCGACTTCGGGCCGTTCTAAGAGGCGACATCGCGACCCCACGGCTCGTCGTTCAACCAGTCGTTCAAGCCCATACGGGCTTAACTCATTGT
>CAZDYX010000165.1:0-7541 GCA_964509775.1 uncultured Desulfobulbia bacterium
CTCTTTATTTTTTTATTGTTTTCTTTCTTAAAAACACCATACAAGGGCGTGACATCAGGATGTTCGCTGCTCTCACTGCGCCAATGTCGCCTCCTGGCCTTGTCGCGCCCCTTCAGGGCTTATTCATGCCATGAACCCTATTCCCAGGGCGTTGCCCTGGGCTGATATGTCATGCCCCTTTGGGGCTACCCGCACAGCTCGAAAAAACCGGCGCCGGCAACCTGTTCATGGTCTTCGGCGAGCCTGATGTTGATGTGGTTAGTGGTTTGTGGCTAGTGACTCGTGATGGGAGGATGGTTGCACACTATGACAGCGTTCTCATGAGATAAGAGACCCGATCCATAACTTTATCAAGTTGGATTCGGACGAAAGAAAGGTTCTGGATTCACCGTTTACTATTCCCTAACGAGAAGGAGAAACGTTGTTAATGACCAACGTCTATTACCTTGGTGTGGACCTCGGGTCCGTGAGCTTGGAAGTCGTAGTCATCGACGGATCGGAAAGGGTACTATGGCACACCTACCGCAAGATTCAGGGCCGCTCCGGGGATGCCGTGGCCTTGTGCTGCCAAGAGCTTCTGGAAGGGTGGATGCGGCCCAATAAGGTGAGGTCTTTTGTCGGGGCCTTAGCCACGGGCAGCGGTAAGGAGGTTGTCCGGAAGCTGCTGGACATCGGCACGGTAAACGAGATCGTGGCCCATGGGATTGCTGCCGCCGGATTTGCCGGGGGCCGGGCATCGGTAATAGAGATCGGCGGTCAGGATTCCAAGTTCATTCTTGTCGATGAAAAGGGTGCCTACGACTATTCGATGAACGAATTGTGCGCTGCCGGTACCGGCGCCTTCCTGGATGTCCAGGCCGAGCGCCTCGGACTGTCCATCCAGGAATTCTCGACCATGGCGGCGAACGCCGCATCCGTCCCCCCCATGGCCGGCCGGTGCAGCGTGTTCGCCAAGTCGGATATCATCCACCTCCAGCAAAGAGGCGTTCCCGTAGACCAGATAGTGGCCGGGCTCTGCCACGCCTTGGCGCGCAATTATGTGGCCACCCTGATCCGGGGGCGGGATGTTGTTCGGCCCGTGGTCTTTCAGGGGGGCGTGGCCTTAAACGACGGCGTGCTCCGCGCCTTCAAGGACATCCTGGGCCTTGCCGACGCAGATGTCCTGCGGCCGGATATGCCCCACATGGCTGGGGCATTGGGCGCTGCCCTGCAGGCCGGAAAATGTGAATCCGGCCTGGATATTGTGGCCATCGAACGGGTTGCGGCCCAGCACCCTGAAGGGGCCGGCGTTATCCGCGTCTCCACCAGGGGCTGGCAGATGGATGCTGTTGCCGCCCGGCAGATGCAGGATCTGGAATCTTTTGAAAAGATCGGCACAATTGGCTCTGGAGAAAAGGTGTTCATCGGTATCGACGTCGGCTCCATCAGCACCAAGGCGGTGGTCATGGCAGTTGACGGCGTCCTTTTGGCGGAGGTCTACCTTCTTACCGCCGGCAAGCCGCTTGAGGCCGCTCACCGAGCCCTGGGTTTCCTTACGGAGATCATTAGCAAAGCCGATATAGTTGCGGTGGGCGTCACCGGCTCGGGCAGGAAGCTCGTGGGTCATGCAATCGGCGCCGACCTGGTGGTCGATGAGATAACCGCCCAGGCCAAAGGGGCAAGGCATGGCCATGAACAGGCGGACACGGTAATAGAAATCGGCGGTCAGGACGCCAAGTTCATCCAGTTGGGAGAGGATGCCGCGGTGGTCGATTTTGAGATGAACAAGGTGTGCTCGGCAGGAACCGGCTCCTTTATTCAGGAGCAGGCGATACGGTTGGGGGTGGATCTCAAGAGGCAATATTCGGAACTGGCCCTAAGCTCCCAAAGCCCCCTGCCTTTCACCAGCAGGTGTACCGTGTTCATGGAATCCGATCTGGTTCACCACATTCAACAAGGCGTGCCCTTGCCCGACCTCCTCATGGGGGTTTCCCAGGCAGTGGTAGAAAACTACTTAAACAGGGTGGTGCAGGGCAGGCGACTCGGGCGGCATGTCGTTTTTCAAGGCGGCTTGGCCAAAAATCAGGCCGTGGTCGCGGCCTTCAAGGCAAGGCTTAAGGACTCAGAGGTGGTTGTCCATCCGCATCCCGGCGTCTCCGGTGCTATCGGCATGGCGTTGCTGACCCTTGAGATGTTCAGAGCCGAAAGTGCCGGCCGGCGTGATTTCAAAAGCACCTTTAAAGGACTGGATTTTTCCTTCACGTACCGAATCAGCGTCTTTGAGTGCAAGGGCTGCGAAAACCGTTGCGAGGTAACCGCGTTCCATTTTAAGGAAGGGAAATTCCATTTCGGAGACCTCTGCGGTCGATATTCGGAGTCCATAAGCGGGATCGAGCCCGGTAAGGACCTGACCGTGGACATGGCTGACCTCCTCCCGGATGATCAAGGCCAACAAGTAGATGCAGCGCTCCCCAGCGCCTGGATCCCCCGGGCATTGTTGTTCCGGGAGTTTTATCCGTTCTGGAAGAAATTTTTCGCTGAATTGTCCATCCCCATAAAGGTATCCGGTCCCTCGAACAGCGATAAGATGTCTTTGGCCCTTTCCCGGTTGCCGGCCGAGACCTGCCTGCCGGTCAAACTTCTCTTCGGGCATGTGGCCTCGCTCGAAAAAGAGGGCCTTGCCACGGTCTTCATCCCTTCGCGATCCGAGCTCCAAGACGGCGTGAGCTGTCCATATGTTCAGCATGGGGCCGCCATGGTCCAGGCCAACTTCGACAATATAAACGTGCTGACCCTGCCATTGATTCCGGACCCTCCGGACAAGGAACGGCTCTTGCTCAAGGTGGCCGAGGCCTTTGGCAAGGACCGAGACGATGTCGCCCGGGCCTTTGATACGGCAGCAAGGGAACTGGCGCTCTTCCGAAAAGGTATCGAACACGATATCCGGTCTAACGGGCTGCGGGAAAGACCGCTCGCGGTCCTGCTTGGCAAACCGTACAATATTGGCGACCGTTTTGTGAACATGTCATTGGCGTCGAAGCTGGCCAAGGCCGGGTTCGATGTGATCTCGTACGAGCAGTTGGGCCTTGCCGAGGACCTGCCGCTTCCCGACCGTTACAACAGCATCACCTGGACCTTCAGCAGACGCATGCTTAAGGCCGGCATCCATATTAGCGAGGCCTACGACATCTATCCGGTGGTCGTCGGCAATTTCGGTTGCGGGCCCGATTCGTTTACCTTCCCTCTGCTCCAGGAGATATTCGGGCACCGGCCCAGCCTGTTCCCGGAGTTTGACGAGCATAGGGCCGATGCCGGGTTGGCAACGCGGATCGAGGCCTTCGCTCATCGGGTGGCAAGCTGGAGAAGGAAGGAGAAAGGGGATAAGGACACCGGCCGAAAAGAAACAGGCCTCCCTGATCAGAGCAAGTCGATGGGCGGCCATGCTGCCCATGACCAGGATACCGAATACATAATTCCTTACTTCTCGGACCACGCCTTTGCCTTTTCCGGCGCCTTGGCAGGAAAGGGCATCAAGGCTCGGGTCCTGCCCCTGCCGGATCACAGCTCATATGAAGCCGGAGTGGAATTCTCCGGCGGCAAGCAATGCCATCCGTTCCAGCTCATTACCGGCGACCTCGTGAAATTGGCTCGCTCCGGGGACCTGCCCCAGGGCGCCACCTATCTCTTGCCCACAACCCGGACCAGTTGTCTCATCACTCAATATGTGCCCACTATCCAACTGTACATGGACGCAATGAACAGGGCCGACGTCAGGGTGATGAGCACCAATTCGATTGAGCTGTTTGAAAGGTTCGGCGCGATGTTTGCGTTCAACCTGGGAAAGGCCATCCTCGGCATCGAGTACTTGAGCAGACTGAGATTCGAGATGAGGCCCTATGAGCAGGAAAAGGGCTCGGTAGATAAGGCCTATTTCGCCGGCCTTGAGACCATCTATCAAGGCCAGCTTGAGGATAAGGTCAACCAGGGAATAATGCTGGCGGCCCTGGGGCTCGGCGCCGTGCCCACCAGGAACCGAGGCTCGAAACCGGTTATCGCCGTCACCGGGGATATCTACACCAGGGTCAACCCGGTGGCTAACTGCGGCCTGTTCGATCTCCTGGAAGAACTCGGCTGCGAGGTTTGGCCGTCGCCGACCATGGTGGACATCATCATGGCTGGCCAGGAGATCTACACCCGTCAATACTGGGAGGCGGGCAAGCCGCTCGATATGCTGTCCTCGTGGGGTCGCGTGCTGGTCAATAACCTCGGGGCCAGTTACGTCATCAAAAATTTCAAAGGGCTTCTGACCAATATCACCGAGCCCAATGCCCAGGAGGTTCTCAAGTACACGCGCGGCATTTTGCCCGGCGAACCGGAGCTGCTGGTCACGTTGAATGTAGCCAAGCATGTGGATTTCGCCAACAAGGGGGTGGACGGCATCTTGAACGTGTACTGTCTGAATTGCCTGATCGGCACTGCCACTACCTCGATCTTTAAGAGCCTGATGGAGCTTACCTCCGGAGTTCCCATGATGCCGCTCGTCTTTGAGAACATGGGCGGCACGCATATAAAGAACAGGGTCGAGGCCTTTGTCTACCGCGTAAAGCGCAACCGCGATGAGAAACTGGCCAGGGTTGACGCGAGCCTTGAGGCGGGCCACGTGACCCGGCTCAAGGAGCTGTTCGAGCGCAAGTTTTTTGATGTCAGGATGCCGAATATGAGGTTGCCGGAGATAAAGATGCCCCTTCTGAAGATCCCGGATATGTCGCTGCCCGAAGGGCTGTGGGGTTGGACGAAGAAAAAAGACCAAGATGAAGAAAAGCACGAGGGCTAGGACGTGAAAAAGGGAACGTTATGTTGCGAGCTTTATTATGCTGTGAGTTTACAGTGGGTTGATCATATACTTTCAGGTACATTGCCTGGAAAAGGCTTGGACGAAGGGGTTTGTAGGCATCGCCAGAAGGTTTTATGCCGGAAAACATTAAGTTGTATTTTTTGAACGACGATAATAAACTAATGAGGACTTTTATTGTTCGTTGTGCCTGCAGGGCATGGGGGTTAGAAAAAATATATTGTTGGCCGTCCCGGTATGTCCGCGACCTTTATTTTTCAAGGAGAACTGAAGATGATGACGCACAAGAAAAAAGTTATTGTTATTGGGACGTTGGGGTTTTTGCTGTTTTTCGTCTTAATGTCCTTTAATAAGGTCGCCGAGGCCCAATGGCTCATGGGCTACCACGGTTACCTCGATAAAGGGCCGGGGATCCCGTTGACCGGAAAGGTCTCCATAACCTTTTCCCTCTACAACATACCGCAGGGAGGAGAAGCTTTATGGAGCGAGGTGCATGAAGGTGTCGAGGTCAATAACGGTTTTTACCAGGTCACCCTCGGTTCAACGACTCCCCTTGACCTGCCATGTAATGAGCAATACTTCGTCGGGGTCAGGATCGGAAATGATGGTACTTTACCTGGCGGAAAAGGGGAGATTTCGAAAGTGACCTCCGCCCTGTTGGATACCATAGGAACAGGTAGCAGGCTGGAGAAGCGGGATGCATTGCTGGTCCTGGTGCCCGATTGCAGCGAGCCCACAGCCCCTGTTCCGCAGGATGAAGCGAGCAGTGAAGGACTCGGTGCTGCCGCAGGCCCAGGATCCGGTCAGGCAATCGAAGAGGATATCAAGGAGGCCACGGTCGCTACTAAGCCCGACCAACCGGTAGGTGATTCGGCCGGCAGCCCCGCCTCCTTTTCCATGGATGATCTTGCGGCAAGGATGACCCGAACAATGAGCGGGGTCGAGGGGATAAATATCCACCGCAATGTCAAAGGGTTCTACATGACCTTTCAATCCGACATCCTGTTCGACCCGCACTCCTCGGTGCTCAAGCCGAATGGCGATGAGAACCTCAAAAGGGTCGTCACGCTCCTTGGGGAATTTCCCCGGACCAGGATCGAGATCGGCGTGCACACCGACAGCCTCGGCACCTACGAATACAATGATCAGCTCGCAGCAAAACGGGTCAGCGTCCTCAAAAAGGCCTTTAACGACCTGGGGGTCAGCCCGAAACGGATGACTGCGGTCGCCTTTGGTGAACGTCAGCCGCTCGTCGATAACGGTTTTGACTGGGGACGCAGGATCAACCGTCGGGTGGAGATGTCTTTCATGCCGCAGGAGTAATCTTTTCACATTGGCTTAAAATATTTTTTTTGTATATGATGATAACATATGGAACGTTTCCAGGGTTTGTTTGAGATATCAATTTAGGAGGTGTGGTATGCAAAAGGTTCTCGGCTCGATTCTGGTTGTTTTTATGCTGTTGAGGGGCGGCATGGCCCTAGGTGCAGACCAAAACAGTGCCGACCCTGCCTGGCGTTCGGCCCTCAAAAAGGCGGTTGAGACCGGGGAGTTGCGACAGGTCATGGCCGATGCGCTTCAGTCCTGTGTGCTACCCCGGGACCTGATAAAGGCAGCCATAGAAATGGGGCATGACCCCTATCAGGTGGTGAGCAACGGCATCAACCCGGGGATCTGCGGCGGCGGATGTACGGCCGGTGTGGTGAGGGGAGCCGTAGAGGCCGGGGTATCCCGGGATATCATTACCAAGGCTGCCAAGGAAACAGGGACCGACCCCGCCGTTGTGGAACGGGCAATGGCTGCCGGTGATGGCCCTGCTGGCTGGCGTACCGCCCTAAAACACGCCCTTGCCGGCAAGGGCAACCTCAAACAGGCCATTACCGATCCAATTAAGGCCAGTGTGCCTGCCGGCGAGGTGATCAAGGCCGCCATCGAAATGGGGTATGATCCCTTTCTGGCGACTAGGACGGCAATCGATGCCGCCGGTGGCGGCTGTCTTTGTGACGTAGTGACCGGTGCCATGGCGGCCGGGGTGTCGCCGAAGCTGATTGCGCGCGCCTCCGGTTCTGCCGCCTGTTGTCCGGAACCAGAGGTAGGGCCGGTGGTGGCGCCGCCTGAACCGGTCAAGCCGGTGGTACGGGAAAGGATAGTTCTTCGCGGAATAAATTTCGACTACGACAAATATAATATCAAGCCCGAATTCCAACCGATATTGGATGAGGCGGCCAGGATAATAAGGGAACGTCCGAACCTCAAGGTAGTTGTTGAAGGCCACACCTGTTCGATGGGTACCGATATATACAATCAACGCCTCTCAGAGCGACGGGCAAAATCCGTCCGCGACTACCTGGTCAAGAAATCGGTGCCAGCGGCCCAACTGACCGTGAAGGGATTAGGCGAAAGCAGACCCATTGCATATAATGCGACCGAGGAGGGCAAACGCATGAACCGCCGGGTGGAATTCAAGCTTATGCAGTAGCAAGGAAAATTGATGAGCTCGTAAAAGGGAGAATTTAGATGAGAAAAGAGGCACTGATAATTATCACCCTGGTTTGCCAGTTGATTGGACCTTGTTTGCTCTGTTTTCCCGGCGCTGCATCGGCCGGGGTTCTGACGGTCAATGACTACCACGGAATTCCCTATGTGAGCGGCGGTATCGGTTTCGATGAACGGGAGGAACTCACCAAGGCCCGGGCCGACTACAATCCGA
>CAZDYX010000166.1:0-7522 GCA_964509775.1 uncultured Desulfobulbia bacterium
GATTCGCGAGGCCGAGCAAATATATGCCAAAGTTTTGCCGATGTTGAACGCTTTCTCCATCAGTCATGCGTGTAATACCCATACCCCTTGAGGATGTTTTTCTCCATGTAATTAACAGTATTAGCGTTAAACACAACCCCGAGAATCTTCTCAGGCCCAATGGTATCAATCATCTTTTTGATCTGGACTTTTCCCGAGGTCCCATGACGGACGACAACAAGTAGCGCATCGACATAGCCAGCTAACACAGCTGACTCTGCCGCTACCAGCATCGGTGGAGTATCAAAGATGATAATGCGGTCTTCATACCTTTGCGACAGCTCTTTGACGAGTGATTGCATTCTTGATGAACCGAGTAACTCGGCGGGGTTGACCGGAGGTTTACCACTTGCGAGAACAGACAATTTGCTCATTGAAGTTTTCATTATCAGGCCGGAGAGTTCAGTATTATCCCGCAAAAAATTAACCAAACCGGCTTTATTCTCCAGTCCGAACATTGTCGCCAATGAGGGTTTACGAAGATCACAATCAACAAGCAAAACATGCTTATCCATCGCTTGGGCAAGAGATACTCCAAGGTTGGCGGCTACAAAACTCTTGCCTTCCTTTGGTATGGCCGAGGTGACCATAATCGTTTGTGGTGTATTGCCTTTTTCCCAAGGGTGCAAAATTTTCGACCGAAGGGCTTTGAACACCTCAGTCGTATGGATATCTTCGTTTATTGACTTAAAAAGCCTTTCATCCCATTTTCCAGTAAATTTTTCTTGAATTTTACACTGGCCGACTATTGAAAGAGGTATCGATTGAGTTAATGATTGTTGTGCCTCTATTGGCATTTGAAGAGGAGTTTCCGCTACTCCATTTAAACCCTCTCCGTACCCTGCCTTGTCTAGTGCTGCTGAAATCTTAACCATATATTCTCATAGATTTTGATTGTATTGCGGGAATTCCTCGACGTAAAAATGCTATCTAAGGGAACCACTTCGGCAGTGGAAAGTAGTAGAGAAGACTGCCTGATGTCGCCAAAAGAAGGGCAACAAGAACAAAAATGGCTGCCGGTAGGGATTTTCTCGCCTTGTTCATCCAAACGGGCGACATACGTGGTTTTTCCAAGAGATCTGAGATCTGCAACTGTTCCTCTCCCTGCAACTTGATTTCCTTGATACAGTCAATGATAACACCTCTGTCAATTATGGTTTTTTCACTGGCAAATCCCGAAATTAATGCATGATCACAGATGACATTGATTAATCGTGGATTTCCCATACATGCCTCATAAATGCAGTCAATCGCCTCTTTGGAAAAAAAAGTGGAGTTGACAGCCCCAGCCTTGTTGAGTCGGTATGCAATGTATTGCCCGGTATCGTCTCGCCCCAATGGTTCGAGATGATAGCGGATACCTATCCGTTGTCGGAGAGGTAGCAGGATAGGGTCGGCCAGTTTTTTTTGAAGCTCAGGCTGACCAATGAGAAAAATGCCGAGTACGTTCGACTCCTCCGCCAGGTTGGAAAGAAGTCGGATTTCTTCGAACAAATCTATGGAAAAAGCCTGAGCCTCGTCAATTATCAGGAGAAGTTTGCTTCCTTCCTTCTTGAACTTGCCGAGGAGTTTTGAAAAATTCAGTAAAAACTGTCCTTTATTTCCGTTACAGTTAATACCGATCTTTCCCCCTAAATAACAGAAGAACTCATTTCGGCTCAGTTTGGGGTTGTTGAGAACGCAAACCTGAACCTTGTCGTGCAACATACCGAGCAACGTGTTCAGTAAGGTCGTCTTGCCCGACCCAACACCACCGGTGAGTAACAAAAAGCCTTTATCGGCAATAACACCATAGCGTAAAGTCGCAATTGCCTCGCGATGTGCCTCACTCAAATAGACAAGACCACCGACCGGAGCCAATTCAAAGGGTTTAAGTTTCAAACCATAAAAATTGCAATACATAAAATATGTGAGATTACGAGAGATTATGAACGTACTTTCGTTCAAAAAACATCAGCCAAACACCCGGTTTGACGACGACAGAAATTTTTTTTGGTCTTTGCCCGCTTTTGCAACACTCTTACTGTCATCACAGATCTGCAACATTCGATAACCCGCCGCAAAACCCAACAAAATCAGCATCAGGACTGAGTCAATCTACCCTGACCTTCGGTGCAATCACCAAGACAGATTAACCTCGTGCTCAAAGCTCATTTCTACACAGTCAAAAGTAAAAGAATCTTCTTGTTCGCCTGAAAAGTTGCGGTTGTCGAAGAAGACTCTAGCAAGTCCTATTCCTGAAAGGCGTTGATTAATTGTTCAGATATTATAGAACGGAATCAGAATGTTATGTTAACGCCAAAGAAAAACAGCACAGAACAGTGTAACACTCTCCGGCGCCTCAATGTAACGCATCTGTTGCAATACATCATTGTCGTAGAAGACTGCGGGATGATCGACTGCAAGAGAAGAGGCTGCGCGCATGTTGGGTCGAAGAATGCCCATGGCGCCCTTCCATGGATACGACTGATGGAGTTTTGTGTTATGACCTGCAAGTTGAAACGTTACAAGCGAGGAGAATATCTGCAACACCCTGTCTTCATAGGTAGATGTGTTGCGTGATACAGGATCGATAAGAGGCAGTTCAGTTGCACGCCACACTCTCCCTGACCCAGTTCAGCGTGGAGAGATGAATATTTCTTTGACTAACCATTGGTAATAGAATGAAAAGTATGTCTTTCCAGGGGCGACACTGATCAGGGCATGGGATTTGCTCAAGATAGTTGGTTTTCCTAATTGCCAAGAGTGTCAGGGAACCAACGTACTCCTTAACACAACAGGAAAAAACGTGGTAACCATGCCGAAATCCATCACTACACCCCCAAAGATAACGAAAACTGCTCAAGACGTGGCGGAACAGAACCAACAGCCTGTAGCCGGTTCTTTCCATTTTCCCGGATCCCTGTCTCTTCGTCTAAGGCGTCTCAAAAAGGGAGCGAATGCTGTGGATTACGAGTCGTTGTACCGACTGCGATATCAGGTGTACTGCCATGAAGCACAATTCCTGGATCCAAACGATTATCCATCCGGTCTGGAATGCGACGAGTTCGATGCCATAGCCGAGCACTTTCTCGCAACTAACATCAACAGTAGCAATCATACCGTAGGAACGGTGCGCCTGGTCAAATGGTCGGAGCAATACTCTTTTCCGACCGCTCACTATTTCGCATCACTTCTCGAACAACTCAAATGCCGGAACTTTCCAATTGAATCGACTGCGGAGATTTCGCGCCTCTGTATTTCCAAGCAGTATCGTCAACGCGCCTTGGATGGCATCCTCGGAGCCGAGACATATCTTGATACCGACAACCGGCGTAGAAAATATCCGGAAATTATTCTTGAGCTCTTCAAGATTATGTATCGCAGTAGTAAATATGACCTCAGAATAACCCATTGGATAGCAACATTCGAACTTTCGCTTTTCCGACTGCTGGATCGTTATGGTATTCATCTTGAACCACTGGCCCCAGAGGAAATTGACTATTATGGTAAGGTCAAAATTTATGGTGCATCGATCGACCAACTGGAAGAAGCGATGAAAATGAAAAAACCTGAACTCTACACATTTTTCTGCGAAGACCAGAGGCCTCTCAGATAGTTGCCTCCTGATCGCCCGCTTGCGCCACATCTTGACTTCGATGATGGTTTCGCTCTCAGCAGTCACGGTAACAGAGATAAGGCAGGATGCCACAATGAAGATCACGACAAAGATTCGCCAAGAATTGACCCTCTTTGAGCGACGCAAAACCTTGAAAATTCTAACGACAACCAACCCTGAGGAGATAGTCGCCTATGGCAACAAGCAGCTATTGAAAGCTTTTCAACGGGCTGCGCAACGCGTTCCCGCCTATGCTGATATTCTCAAAAAAGCGGGCTGCAACCACGAAAAAGTCACATCAATTGAAGAATTTAAGAGCAAGGTACCGTTGATTGCCAAGGAAGATGTCTTTCCAAAGTATAACCTCAAGGACATATGCCTCGATGGCAGTATCAGCCGCATTCGCAGCGGCATGTCAAGTTCCGGTTTTTCCGGAGTATTTTCGTTCGGCATCAATACCGAAGAAAACCATCGCAACGCGGTAAAGGCGATAGACACGGCGCTTGATTACATTTTCGACATATCGCAGAAAAAGACTTTGCTTATTAACAGTCTGCCAATGGGAGTGAGGGTACCGACTTCTTTGCCAGTTGCTGACACCAGTATCCGCTGGGACATGGCACTCGCCATATTTCGAAAATTCTCACCATGTTTTGATCAGATCCTCATCCTCAGTGATCCGCACTTTCTGAAAAAAATTCTCGAAGACGGTATGGAACAAGGAATAGACTGGCGGAACGAGAATGTCCACCTTATCACCGGCGAAGATTGGATATCTGAAACCTTTCGCAGTTACCTGGGGAGCATTCTTGGCACTGATTGGCAAAAGATGGATCGTGGATTGATTGGTGGAACGATGGGTGTGGCGGAACTTGACCTTAATCTCTTTCACGAATCGCGCGATTCGATTCGCATCCAGCGGGCGGCGCTGGTCGACAGCAGGCTACGCTACGCGCTCTATGGACACCGTTGCGATATGCAACCGCCATTGTTTCATTACTACCCGCACCGTACCTTCCTTGAACTGATCACAAGTGATAGCGGTTCGCCTGAACTCGTGGTCAGTATGCTCAGCGACGCCTTGCTGATACCCTTGATACGCTACAACGTAAAAGATGTCGCCCGCATATATTCTTACAATGAAGTCAAAACGATTCTCAGTGATACTGGATACGGGCACCTTTGTCCTGAACTGAAACTGCCGATGGTAGCGATCAGCGGGAGGAAAAACCGGGGCTTGTCAATTGACAATCTCTTGATTACTCCCGAAGCAGTCAAACAGGGGATTTATGAAGACTTTGCAGTTGCCGCCACCACCACTGGTTACTTCCGACTCAGCAAAGAGGACAATACCTTCCTGATTGAAATTCAACTGCGTAAAGGTGTCGCGCCATCTCCGAAACACGATCCTGAATTCAGGAAAGCAATTTCACTCCACGTTTTACCGCCCTTTCAACTGAAGATCTATCCTTACGAACTGTTTCCCTATTCCATGGAACTTGATTACGAAAGAAAATTTAAAAATATCTGAGGTTCGCCGAATGGTTTGCAACCCAATTCTACCAATTGCGCCCCCCAAGAGATGCAGTTCGTGTTCAGAAACCTCTTCTCTTTGATTGTGCACTCTCCCCTCAGGCAAAGGCAAATACTCCACACCACGAAGAAGTGATACTGGAAGGCAATGTGAAAAGAAGGCTAAAAGGAATTACCAAGGAGTGTTTGCTCAATTCCGGAGCAATCAAGACTCTCGGTTCCCTGCGCCCGACGGGTGTCGCCATTCTCCGTTATCACTCCGTTCTCGAAAATCCTCGGGATCTCGATGACCTTATCGGTTGTGGCATAACGCACAGCGCCGCTGTGTTTGAGCAGCAGATGCGGCTGCTGTCCGAATCCTTTGTCCCTGTGACAATGGACGATGTTCTTGATTTTGCAAATGGCAGGAGAAAAACGCCGCGCCGGGCTGTTGCCGTCACCTTTGATGATGGTTTCGCCGACAATGCTACCGTGGCAGCCCCAATAATGGCTCGATACGGAATATGCGGAGCCTTCTATGTTACAACAGGTACTATTGCTCCTCAGCCTCCGCCTTGGTTTATTGTGCTGCGACGAGCATTTCGTCTTACCCACAAAAAAGAGATGACCAGCCTTCTGGACGGGACAGTGCTGCAATTGCAGGTGCCGCAACAGCACCGCGAAGCCTTTCGACAGGCATGCAGTTACTGCGCTGTTCTCAAACTTGATGCACAAAACGAGTGGCTTGCCAAACTCGAAAATCGCCTTGAAGTCGAACCATTTCAAGATGAAAACGGATTGATGATGACGAAAGATCAGATAAGGGAATTACATACCGCCGGTCACATCGTTGGCTCGCATACTGTATCGCATCCCAATGTAGCGCACATTCCCGAAGGCCGTATGAAAGAAGAACTTGAGCTATCCAAGATTGAACTGGAGCGGGTATTGAAGTCTACTGTCGATCATTTTTCCTACCCTTCGCCTTTTCTCCAACCACACTACGATGAAAGAACTATTCGTTTGTCCCGCGAAGTTGGTTATAGGACGGCGACAACCTGTACGCATGGGCTAGTTTATCAAGGAAACGAGCCCCTTACCTGCCAGAGAGTTGCCGTCCCAGATGGTTTTGCTGACTTTCGCTGGAGTATAGAGTCGGCGTTGGCGGGATTTCCTTCGTAAGGGAAAACGTCCCGTTTATCGGGGCAAGGAGGTCTATCGATTTTGGAAGTTGAAAATATGTGCCGAATAGCACGCTACTGCGATGGGGATCGTGCGCAACTTGAACAATTTTTTAAGGATGTCTGGACACCTTCTCCTCAGGTAAAGTCGGTGGACTGGTTTGACTGGGTATGCACTGCCGATCCGAATGCGGGAGCGTCACGGCCGACCGTATTGCTGGCTTATATCGGGGAGCGGATAGTAGGTATACTTGTTCTCGTGCCGACACCAATCTGGATTGACGGAACGTCCCATAAGATTGCCTGGGGGCGAGATTTATTTGTCGATCCAGGGTTTCGCCGCTACAAAATTGGTTTGCTTCTTAACGAGTATTGGCTCAACAGTTACGAGGCGGCATTAGGTTCGGGGCAATCGAAAAACATGCGCAGCTTGCAACAGAAACACGGCTGGACAGAAATCTCTCTGGTCACACAGCAAGAGAAGCTTTTCTTTGATCGACAGCTTATCAAAAATTCTGTTGGCGATGGTATGGGAATGTTTTGTAAACGGCTTATTGCCATGTGCTACGCTGAGTTTTGGAAACGGCGCATGACTTCCGGCGGCGAAGATACCGTTATTCATAAACATGATTTTGATTCAAGGGTAGATGAGCTGTGGCTTTCTTGTAGGCTGGATTATTCTGGCATCTGCGCGCGTGACCTCCGAACATTGCAGTGGAGGTTTATGGAACATCCATACTATCATTACAGCATTTTCGAGATAGCAGGACATGATGGTGCCTACCGTGGATATCTGGTGGCCAGGCGTGAAAATACTATTTGCTGGATAGTAGATATCCTTACCCGGAAAAAAGATCATCTCGCGCGTCGCGCCTTGATTTGCCAAGTAGAAAAACACTTTTGCAAAGAAGGTGTCACTCGATTTATTTGTCGATCGGTTTGTCCTTCGCTTGTGTCCACACTGCGCTCGCGGGGATATTTGGCTACAACTTTCGAGCAATACGCATGTATCAAGTCGAAAAAGGATTTTCCGATCGGCAAAAAGGCGGATTGGTATATCACTGCTATGGATTCGGATCTAGACAGATAGAAATCTGGTAAGCGCTTATCAAACCCCAGTAACGCCACACCCCAAAACCAGATCCTCCGCCCTCAGGTTCATCGGCAGCAAGGCCGAGTATTCTTCCACCGT
>CAZDYX010000167.1:0-3034 GCA_964509775.1 uncultured Desulfobulbia bacterium
GATAGTCTGTAGGTGTTTAGGTGGATAGGGGGGAGGGTCCTTGATTTGTTCTTTGTGCAGTCCTAACAGACTACAGTCTAAACAACCTAACCAACCTAAGTAGTTACTGTCCATGATTGTTTCCCTGTCCGTTGGGTAAACATCCGCCCCCCTCTCTAGCAAGGGGGCAGGTCAATTCCGCCTCTGCATTAGTTTCTGTCGGGGAAAACCGCTGTCCTGCCCGGGCCAGCACCTGATCGACCAGGGGGCCGGCCAGGCCGATATGATTGCCGGGCACCATCAGTTTGAGAAGGTCCGGGGCCGAAAACAGGGAGGCAATCTCCGGTTCGGCGAGCAGCAGGTCGATAAGCAACTCGCCCTTTTCCAGTGCGGCCATGGATGCCTCGTAGAGCAGTTGATGGGCCCGGTGTTTTCCGATCTTTTCCCCCAGTTTGAACATCAGGGCCTCGGTGGTGATGAGGCCGGCGGACCTGGCAACGTTCGTCCTGATCCTTTCTTCATGGATGATCAGACCTTTCAAAACCGCCTTCATGATGGCCAAGGCCCCGCAGGTAAAGAGGGAGGCGCCGCCCAGGCTCACCCATTCGGTCCTTACGGCCCGGTAGTCTCGTTCATGTTCATTGATGAGGGAGTCAAACCCGAGACCGGCATGGGAGCGGACCAGTTTGGCGAGCACCACCACCTGTTCGCAGAGTTCCGGGTTGCGCTTGTGGGGCATGGTGGTACTCCCGATTTTGCCCATATGAAAAGGTTCCTCCATCTCGCCTATTTCATCACGGGCCAGTTGGCAGATTTCATTGGCGATCTTGGCAAGGCTGCCGCTGACCAGGGCCAGGCAGGAGAGAAATTCCGTTATCCGGTCCCGGGCCGAATGCCAGGCAATGAGCGGCGTTGAAAGCCCCAGGCGCTCTGAAAAACGGGCGAGGATCTCTAGCCCCTTCTCCCCCAGGGCCGCCATGGTCCCTACCCCGCCGAATAATTGACTTACCACGATTCGATCGCAACAGTTGTCCAGCCGTTCCGGGTGGCGCAGGAGTTCGTCAATCCAGACGGCTATCTTGAGGCCCAGGGTGAAGGGCAGGGCATGTTGGCCATGGGTGCGGCCGACCATCACCGTATCCCGGTATCTTTGTGCCAGCCCGGAGAGAAGATTACCGATCTCTCTTAAGTCGCGGCCGACAATGGTCATGATATCCTTCACCTCAAGGGACTGGGCCGTATCCTGGATGTCCTGGGTAGTGGCCCCATAGTGGATATATTGGCCGGCGGCGGGGCTGACCCTTTCCTGCCAGGCGGTGAGCAGCGGAATAAGGGAGTGCCCGGTCCTCTCGATATTATGGCGGATCCCTTCAATATCCAGAGCTCTGATATCAGCGGCCGCGGCAAGCTCCCTTGCCGCCGACATCGGGATCAGGCCCAGTTCCGCCTGGGTCATGACCAAGGCCTTCTCCACGTCAAGCCAACGCTGGAGCCGCCGCAGATCACAAAAAACCCGGCGGGCCTCATCCGTGGAATAACCGTGGCCATAAAATCGCGAATCAACAATATGACTGCGAAGAAGATTACAACTGCTCATGACCTTGCGAGTTCCTCCGGGTCCCCTTGCCTTTTAATAGTAATGATTTGCAGAAGATCCTCCACCATCTGCTCGGCCTGGCCGATATATAACCCCGGCTGGTCCAGGATGGCAAGATCATGAGAATCAAGCAGGGGGCGAAGTTCCGGGTCCTGCGTGATGAGCTCCCGGACCGGGCTGCCGGTTTCGCGGGATTTACGGAAAAGCTCATGAAGGGTCTGCTGGGCCCGCATCTTTCCCATCGATGCGGCAAACCGAAAGAGGAGCCATTCCGAGAGGACCATCTCCTTTTGCAGCAAAAGATTCTCCTGCATCCTGTTGGTCCGCACCAGAAGCCCAGAAAGCACCTGATTGAGGAGATGGAGGGCCGCGCCGGTGTAGATGCAGGCCTGGGGCACCGCCAGCCACTCGGCCCACAGGGACCTACCGTCCCGTTCATGCTCGTGGATCATGCCTTCAATCACCACCCCGGCTTGGGCCCGGATATGACGGGCAAGGACAATGATCCGCTGACAGAGCACCGGATTGTTTTTGTGGGGCATGGTGCTGCTGCTCATGGCCTTTGGCGGCGCCTGTTCGACGAGCTCACCGAGTTCGGTCTTGGAAAGCTCGAATATTTCATTGGCGATCCTGGCCAGGGTCGCCGTGAGCAGGGCAAAAAAGGTGATCACCTCGGCGATATTGTCCCGGGCCGTATGCCAGCCGATGATATCGCATCCCAACCCCAGACGGGCAAGGGTTTTTGTCGCCACCTCCCGGGCATGAACACCGAGTGCGGCCCGGGTGCCGACCGCGCCGTGGAGCTGCCCGATCAAGACCCGGCCGGCCAGGGATTTAATTCGTTCCAGGTGACGCCGTACCTCGGCCAGCCAACCAGCCACCTTCAATCCGAAGGTGATGGGCATGGCCTGCTGACCATGGGTCCGGCCGATCATGGGCACGGACTTATACTGCTGGGCCTTCCCTATGAGCATCGCCTCCAGGGTCCGCAAATCCCGAAAGATGATCGCCAGGGTCTCCTTTATTTCCAGGACCTGGGCCGTGTCGATGACATCCTGGGTCGTGGCCCCGTAATGGACAAATTCCCCATACCCGTCGCAACAGGCCTGACGCAACCCGTGAAGCAAAGGGATAAGGGAGTTTCGTCCCTCTTGATAACCTTTTTTGACGAGTTCAAGGTCAATACGGGAAAGATCCGCCTGGGCCTCGATCTCTGCTGCGGCAGCAAGGGGGATGATTCCCAGCTCCGCCTGGGTGCGGGCCAGGGCGGCCTCAAATTGCAGCCAGCGGGCAAATCTCGTCTTCTCGTCAAAAATCCGCACCATTTCCGGGGTGGAAAACACATGGGCCTGGGTCTCAAAATCAATGGGATGGGCTGGCATAACAACCTTTGATAATTATGAATTATGAATTATGAATTATGAATTGTGATGGTCTCGTAAAAAGTCGAAATTCCTC
>CAZDYX010000167.1:3044-7478 GCA_964509775.1 uncultured Desulfobulbia bacterium
TTCCTCTTTATTCGTCATTCCGGCGAAAGCTGGAATCGAGTATTATCAATGAGTTAAGTACTCTCTGGACCCCGGTTTCCACCGGGGTGACGATTTTTTACGAATGTATCAATTGTTGCTGACTTCGTAAAAAAATTCATAATTCATAATTCATAATTCATAATTTTTTTCTCCGGTTCCCCATACGGTCTCGCACTAGTCGGCCGGACAATGTCCTGGCAAAAGGCCAGGGCCGCCTCAGTGGGGGTAATGGATTTTTCCCTGCTGCTCGCGAGGGTCCGTGCCACCATGGCCGACATCCGCAGGCGGATATGGTCGAGCACAACAGCGGGCGTTGGTTTCTCCTGCGGTCCGAAAAGGCCGTCCATGGAGAGTGAGCCGCCGCAGCCCGCAAGAAAGTCAGGCAGGACCACGATCCCGCGTCGATACAAATCCTGCTCGGCCTTAAGCGTGACCGCGAGGTTTGCCCCCGGCACTACGGCCCGGGCCTGAACCTTTGAGGAGTTTTGACCGGTGACGGCATTCTCGATGGCGGCCGGGATCAGGACATCGCAGGGGACGCCGACAATTTGCTCCCGGCCTTCCATCCATACACCGGCCCCCAGGTCTTTAAAGGGTAAAAGTGTCCCCGGCGTTGTAAGGAGCTTTTCGATGTCAAGGCCAAAGGCCGAAAACAGGCATTTGTTCTCATCGGCAAGGGCAACGACCCGTACCCCCTTTGCCCACATTTCCCAGGCCACGGCCTTTCCTACCGCGCCAAAACCCTGAATGGCGACCGAAGACTCTTGGTAGGAAAGCCCGAGAAGGGTAAGGACCGCAAACACTGCAACGGCAACCCCGTAACCGGCCCGAATCTGACCCAGGGTCATGGTATTGACCCTCTCGTTTAAGAGCCGATACCGGTCAAGAAAATACGGGACCTCCCAGGCTTGGGCAATGGCGATGGCCATCTTTACCGAGGGAATGTCAAGTTCAACCGCAACCCGTTCCAACTCGGCCATGTCCACATTGAGGTCCGGGCCCATGGAATAACAGGAGCGGACATAGGGGCTGATGGCATGGATGAATCTGGTCATGGCAGCCTGTTTACCAGGGCCATGATGATCATAATCAACACCGGCCTTGGCGCCGTCGACCCGCAGTCCCGCAATCCTCATCTTGAGGGTCATGTTGCGTGCCATCCTGATCACCGTGTCTTGCGAGAGTCCTGGTTGAACCCGCATTCCACCCGCGCATAACCGGTGATCCAGGGTATCGATGACCAGCCAGCCCTTAAAACCCTCTAAGCTGTCAGTGTATTCAACAATCAAGGCCGGTTCATCTGGCAGCGGCATTTTTTTCTCCCTCAATACCGGCCCCTATGCCGGGCCCTGACGCGAATGGCTGATATAGCGCCCTGCCAAGGGCCGGGTCTCGATGTTGATCAAATATCCGTTCCTCTATCCGAAGGGGCTCGGTATCGCCCCACCAGTTGCCAATAATCTCAAGATCCCAGAGTTGTTTTTCCCCGAGGTTCAGATTGTAGCCAACGTTATTGGCGATGGTGTTTGCCGTAATCAGGAGGCGCCCCGTATTCCAGGGACGGTCAGACCGATCCGGGGTAAAAAAATCCATAATATTCTGACCGGAGGGGACGAGGAACATCCCGGTCTCGTTTTCAATTATCCGGTTAGCGCGAATTGTCACCGGCCCCTCCATGCGGGTGAAACGGATGCCGATGCGGTTTCCCTTGAATTCATTATGTTCGATAAGCAGCCGTGCCCTTCCAAAACGCATTCCCTCGGTATTCTTCTGAAACAACGAATTGGTCACCCGGGCCGTGGAAAAATGTATTTGCAGCCCGGTAAAGGCGTCTTGAAACTCGCAATAGGAAAAATCGCTTTCCTGGCCGGAGGAGAAAATAAGGACATACGACCAGTCATTACCTGCCGGCTGCGGCTCTGCCGAGGCAAAGCGGATATGTTTATCGCTGGTCCCCGGCGCCAGTAACCGGCCAAGGACCCGAATTTCGCCATCGCCGATGCCGTCGCAATTACGATCGATGCGTTTAAAACGGACCAAGGTGCCCGGTTCGATGAAGAGGGTTGCCCCCCGGCCCACCACCACTGTTCCTTCCACAATAATCTCGCCGGACCATTTCGCATCGTTTTTTATCACCTGGTCCTGAAGGAGAACCGACTCGGCCGCGGACAGGGATGGAAGACTAATGAGCCCCAGAAGGGCGATAAATGGCAAATAAAATAAAGGATTGGTTTTCATCTTAATTTACCGCGGGTTGCGGCATAATCTGTTCTACCTTCATATCGACATCAATCACGTGATCGCCATTGGCCACAATAACACTGTGAGTTACTGTCCCCTCATATAATCCGTAGTATTCCATACTGTCAGGGGGCTCGCCCACCTTTTCCCGGACCACGAGAAAATAAGCCCCGGGCCGGTCCAACCGTAAAAAATAACGGCCCTGATCATCGGTCAGGGCCATAAAGTTGGTTATCATTCGAATGAGATACATCTGAAAAAATGGCGGTTCGTTCGCAGGATAGGCACAGACAAACAAACCCGGCCGGGGCCGGCCGGAAATATCCTGCACCTGGCCGGATATTGTTGCGACCAGCTTCCGGGTTCCAATCGGCGCCATGGCCGTCTCGAACGGTTGCACGGCGGCAAGAGATGCGGCCCGTCTTGCCAACATCCGTTTTCCCCGCGGGTCTTTATCGGCATTAACGAGGAAAGCCTCAAGGTCGTCGCGGGGGTAACATGGGATCTCCACCTTGCTGGTATGATCCTGCGTCACCTTAATGGGATTGGCTGCAGGAAAACAAAAGAGATCCCCCTTCTCAAGGGGGCCCATATCGGTCCCGCTCCGGCGTTGCCTGGCCACGACGACGTATAAACCCGGATCAAGGTCGAAACGGAACCGTCCTTCGGGGCCAAGGGAGTTCGAAAAAAGTCCCATCCCCCGAAAGCGGCCGTCTTCTACCGGATAGACCGAGACCGTTCCCCGGCCCACCGGCCTATCATGATATAAGACCTGACCCTCGATTCCGGGAGTGCCGGAAAGTACCTCTGTTGATCCGGCATCAACCAGACAAAAGGGTAGCCATCGGTATTCCTCGGTAATGATGATGGGGTTTAGCCCATGATAGGAAAAAAGAGGTTTGCCGTCCTTGTTGCCGTGGGCAACGAAGTAGTATGTTCCAGGGGCCAGTTCCAGCCGATAAACGCCCGATTTGTCTCCCGGATTGGAGATGATGGGATTTTTCCCCGCAACAAGGGCAATAAAGTCGTGATATACCTTGACCACTGCATCAGGAAGAGGACCAGCGCTCGAAAGAATTATTCCCTCTATTGTGGCCGCATGGACTTGTCCTCCCGAGTCCGCAAGGAAGAGAAAAAGCCACACTACGGCGGTCCACCACGTAAAGGAATAAAGAAGACGTCTTATATTCTGCACAGGTTTTGGCAACGGGTTATCCGAGCGATGATCACTCGTTTTCGATTATGATCGGTATTTCCCGAAAAAGCGATCCCTCAAAAAACGCCCTGATGGTCGGTTGTTCGGGAGACACCATGGAAACAATGAAGATCAGCATCCGGCTCTTTTCGCCCAACACCGTATCCACGGCGGTGGGCGTATTCCGCAGGCGATCATGCTGCCAGGCCACCCGGTGCATATGATACATCCCCAGCACGACAAGCGCGTCCCTCTTACACCCCTTAACCACCTCGATTAACTCCCGGGGCTCTGCCACCCAGCCCCTTTTTGCGAGTGGGGTCTCGGAAGGGACGGCATGTTTTGCCATTATGCCATCCATAACTAGTCGGTACGGATCTTCTTCCCGGACATTCTTCAAAAGAGCGATACATCGGCCTACCGTGCCCACCCCGCATTCTATGCTGCCCGCCACGAGGCCATATGCCTTTCTTCCTTCGTTTTCTTCGGGAAGATATTGGCCTGAGAGTTTCCGTTGGCAATGCTCCACGATCGATTGCCAATGGGGTATAGGAAGAATTATCCGCGTGACCGAGCCTGCCTCAAGCTCCATGTGTTTAACACCAAGATGCCGTTAATTGGACTTTAAATCATATGTCGTTTCGGGTTGCGCCGGGGGTTGACGACTTATTGGGAGGCGGACAGGTTAATCTGGTCTACCAAGGACACCAATTTTTATTTTAATGCTTTCCCCGCCCAGGCGCAATAGGCTTGGTTAACGTAGGCTTGATACTCTATTAGATTTGTCCTCATTGTAACGGATTTTGGGGAAAGTTCAGTTTTTCCACTAATGACCGGGCATTTCGCGAGAATTTGATAACTCCCCCTAACCCCCTCTTAACTTAAGAGGGGGAATAAAAACCCCAACCGCTTCTTGGGGCTATTGGCCTTGGAACCTGCTCTTGCCTTACGAAAGGCTGCCCCCTCCCCTTAGATTA
>CAZDYX010000168.1:0-2769 GCA_964509775.1 uncultured Desulfobulbia bacterium
ATGCCTTTGTAGGGTGCGCTATGCGCACCATTCGTTTACCATCTTCCCACTAATCCGCGATGAGCCACTTTTCGTAACTCGCCTTTGGGCCATCTTTCGTCGATCCTCAATCGCGAAATCCTCGACGTAGCCCTGCTATGCCTGCGGTTTTACTCAATCGGTTCAGCCAAATCTAATGATCTCGGAAAAAGTCGAGAAACTCAAGTTGTCGACTTGTGACATCAAGCAGTTATCAATCTTGTCGCATTGGCGGAGCGGCTTTTTGCGAGGCCAACAATTAAGACACCCTTCTCTTCTAACATCCGTACATATTTTCGGCCAACTATTCAACATGATCTGATTCTGTTTTCAAGAAAATCCATTGACATTTTGTGAAACAATATATAAACATATACTAATATGTTATTTTGTTTTCGCCAGCGGGAAAAGGTTTGCCTTTTCAGCCAGCAATTAAAGCTTAAACCTGTTTCCGGATCACAATAACCTGGCGAGAGATTGCTTGTCCAGGAAAGAGATGGCCCAGGAGATGCCGGACAAGGGGGATGGGTAAGCAGTGACAAAAGGGGAGGGGAAAAGAGTGCCAGACGATGGATATTTTCAGGCAGTGGCCTTTCTGGCCAAGAGCCTGGCGGATGAAAACCGACTTCGGATTCTTTTTTGTATCAGCGAGGGAAAGAAATCCGTCTCCACCATCGTGGAGGAGCTGGGCCTTTCCCAACCCCTGGTCTCCCATCATCTGAAGGAGCTGAAGCGGTCCCTCCTGGTCAGGGTCGAACGGAACGGTCCCTTTATCTATTACGAACTAGTCGATCCCCGGATGATCGAGATCATCCGTACCCTAAATTTGGTGGCAACGGATCTGCTGGCAGCAAGGAAAACCTTTTAACCTTATTATATGGAGATGATCTGGCCGATATGGAAGAGCTCATGAAAATGGTGGGTCGTATGGATCCGGAAGAGGCCCTGGCCGAGATCACCAGGGCGGTAAAGCCGCTCCTTGTGGTTCTGGGGGAAGAGATACGGCAACGGTTTCTACTGGAGCTGATCGGTGAAACCGGGGACGACAAGGTGGCAAGCCTTGTCCATCGCTGACTGGCCGAATGTATGGGCGAAGGTGTCGACCCAACGCGGATGTGCCAGAGCCTGGTGGATAAGGTCGCCCAGTCCCGGCAACTTATGGCGATCACCGATCCCGGGTTGCTGCTCCTTTTCGAGGACTGGTTCGAGGAGCTGGAAGAGGAGGTCATTGCCCTTGCCAAAGGACACGGCCCCCTGAGTTCGGAGGAACTTGCCGGCAAACTCGGCCTCTCCCTAAGGGGCGCCACCTTTTTGACCTCGAAGCTCAAGCGGGAACATAAGTTGTAGGGTCGGGAGGTTGGATGAGTAGTGAGTTGATGTCGTTGACTCAAGGAGGATTATTTCATGGAAAACAAAAAAACGACCATAATCTCCCTGGTGGTGGTTGCCCTGACCGTGGCCGCCATTTGGTTTACCAACCGCGCCGTGACCCCGCGGGATCTCACCTTAAACGAGGTGAAGGCCGAGGCCGAGGAAGGGGGCTACAAACTCCTTACCACCGAGGAACTTGCGGAACGTCTTAAACAGGATCCTAACGATATCCTCCTGGTCGATACCCGTCAGGAGTGGGAGTACCGGACCGGGCACCTTAAAGGCGCAGGCAATTTTTCCATGGAACCCACCTGGTGGTCGAGATGGAAAAAGGCCGGACCGCTTGCGACCTTTGTTGGTCCGAACAAGGAGCGTACGCTTGTCTTCTACTGAGCGGGACTGACATGAGTCCGCAGCGACTCGGCGGCCCGGGTGGCCGTAAAGCTTGGTTATAGGAATGTCTATCGTTATCCGACCGGTTATCCCGAGTGGCAGAAGATGGGGCTGCCCGTGGAAGCCGCCCCGCAGGCGGCGGGGCAAACCGCCTCCGCGCCGGAGGCGCCGGGCCCCCTTCATGGCTGGGCCATGGTCTGGACCCTCCTGGGGATCTTTGCCGGCGGCATGGCGTTAAACCTCACCCCCTGCGTCTACCCCCTGATCCCGATCACGGTCTCCTACTTCGGCGGGCAGGCAGCCATGGGCGGCCAAGCCCAGGGTCGGCTTGTCGGCCATGGCCTAAGTTATCTGCTGGGTCTCGCCCTTACCAATTCCCTGCTCGGCGTGGTCGCGGCCCTGACCGGCGGACTAATGGGCGCGATGCTCCAAAGCCCGGTGGTGCTTGTTTCCGTAGCCGCGATCCTGGTCGTTTTCGCCACCAGTCTCTTCGGCCTCTGGGAATTGCGTTTGCCTGCCGGTTTGACTCGGGTGGCGGCAAGATCGTATCGCGGCTACTTCGGCAGTCTCTTTATGGGCCTTACCCTGGGAGTGGTAGCGGCCCCCTGTATCGGTCCCTTTGTCCTCGGGCTGCTGACCTGGGTTGCGAGCATGGCCAGCCCCTGGCTGGGATTTTTGGTTTTTTTCACCTTAAGCCTCGGGCTCGGCCTCCCGCTCTTCTTTCTTGCCCTGTTTTCGGGTCAATTGGAACGGCTGCCCCGTTCGGGCGGCTGGATGCTCTGGGTAAGAAAGCTCATGGGCTGGGTCCTGGTCGGCATGGCCGTTCATTTTGTGGGTCCGGTCTTCCCCGACCCCGGCGGGACGCTCCTCCTTGCCGCGGCCGGCCTCGCCGCCGGCGTGCATCTGGGATGGCTCGACAAAAACCAGGCCAATTTCCGCGCCTTTCCCTGGCTTAAAACCGTTGCCGGGGTGGCGGGTCTGGGCCTT
>CAZDYX010000168.1:2779-7472 GCA_964509775.1 uncultured Desulfobulbia bacterium
GATGCCCTATTCGGAGGAGCTTCTTACCAAGTCCCGGCAACTGGAAAAACCGATGATCATCGATTTCTATGCGGCCTGGTGTACCCCCTGCCGCGAGCTGGAGGGGATCACCTTTCACAATGCATTGGTCGTTGGCGAGGCGGAGAAGAATTTCATCATGATAAAGGTGGATCTCACCCGGGCCAACAATCCGGTTCATGAAGAACTGGTGCGGCGATATGGGGTCAAGGGCGTTCCGACCGTGGTCTTTCTCGATCCTGCCGGAAAGGAGCGGGAGGAGTTGCGCCTGGTCGATTTTCTGCCTGCCGATCAGTTCCTTGGCCGGATGAAGGCAGTTTACCGGACAAAAGGCACCCCGGCAACTGATTGATCGGTCAAGATAACTGAATAGGGAGGAAATCATGTTGAAGGTAAGATTTTTTCTAAACGAACCTAATGGCAAGCCGTGAAGGCATTTTCATGAGATGATGCCCAGGTTGGGCACCAAATATCCCATCGAGATCGAGACCATCTCCAAACCCCGGGCGGAATACCGGACCGATGAGTATTTCGCCCTGGACCTTCCGGCCGCCCCGGCCGTTATGGTCGGAGAGGAAATCGTGACCGAAGGGGCGGATGTGGGCGAAAATGCCCTGGAGGCCGTCATCTGTAGGCACCTGGGGCTTCCCGCCCCCCAGAAAAAGGGATTCCTGGATCGGGTCCTGGGCCGTTAGGAGGCCCTTCGATGCCAAATCCGCAGCAGTCAAGGAGATCGGAAAGACCTATGGAAACGGAGCAGCCTTACCCGGTAAATACAAGAAAGACCAAGGGGACCCTTATCAAGGCCGCGATATTGGTCATCTTCATCGTCACCGCCGTGGTGGTGGTTCGTTTTACCCCGGTTAAGGAGCTGCTTGCCGCCGAGCAACTAAGCGCCTTTCTCGATGGTGCCGGGATCTGGGCGCCGCTGGTCTATATCCTGGTCTATGTGGTGGGCGTATGCCTGTTTGTGCCGGGAACGCTTTTAACCACCCTGGGAGCCGCCATCTTCGGTCCCTACTGGGGCTTTCTCTATGTCTGGTTGGGGGCCATGGCCGGCGCGAGCTTGGCCTTCCTGATCGGTCGCTACCTCGGCCGGGACTTTGCCGCCTCGCTCATCGGCGAAAGGCTCAAAAAATACGATGACGCCGTGGCGCGGCAGGGCTTTGCCACCGTGCTCTACCTGCGCCTTGTCTATTTTCCCTTCACGCCGATGAACTTTGGCATGGGGCTTACCCGGGTGAGGTTCTGGGACTACTTTTTCGGAACGGCCCTAGGAATCATCGTGGGCACCTTCATCTTCACCTTTTTTGTGGGCACGGTAAAGGAGGTCTGGCTCCGGGGTCAGTGGGCCGATCTCCTCAGCCTGCGCACCCTCTTTTCCCTGGCCCTGTTCGTCTTTTCCTTCTTCATCCCCAAAATCATCGACAAATGGAAGGGCCGGGCCGCGACCAGGGGAAGGTAACTCGGTGGTTGGTATTGTTCTCCACGGAATTTTAAGCAAGCCCTTATGGCCCTTCTGAAGAGGAAAAAGCGGGGAATCCCGGTCTTTCCTCTTTGGCATCAAACGGAATGCGGCCCCGGCCGCAAATCTTTTGCTGTAGGGCCTCAATCTGGCCCTCTGAGCCGATCTGGTCGGTGTTGAGCTGTTCAAAGCGGCAGTTGCAGCGGGTCAACTGTCCCAAGCACCAGGGGCAGGTTTCCACAGGACAGCCGAGCACATGATATTCTCCGGAAACCACGGCGCAGACCGGGCAAAGATCTTCCCCTTTGGATACCGGAACGTATGCTGGGAATTGTCCGGGATCTTTTGCCGTTTTTAAAAATTCCTTGCGGTCTTCAAAGTCAAAAAAGTCGAGAATATCCTGGTCCCAGACGCCATCCTTGCCGGTACCGAGGAAATTTGCCCCCTCATACGAGGAAAGATAATAGTAAGAGGCCCGCTGGGTCTGCACATAAAAAAGACACACCCCCTGCTTGCGAACTATCAGCCTGACCTCGATGACTGCCTCATCCTCGGCCTCGGGGAGATAGCTATAAAATTCATGGAGGAGATTTAAGGCGATAACATCGTCTTCGTAGCGGGCCAACACCGCCATTGCCTCTTTCATATGCTCCATGGGGACGGCATATTGCATGAGCAGCTCTATATCTGCCTTTCTTTTCTTCAGTGGATAAATATCCATAGCAAGTTCTTTTTTTCTGTTTTGTGACTAAGACCCTGGCCCTAAGATACTTTTTCCAGTTCTCTGGCAAGAGCGAAAATCCACCGTCTTGTTTCCGCGTAGATGTCGTCGGCCTCGGTCAGGGCGGTGACCACCGCAAGGCGCCGTGCTCCACGGGCTACGAGTTCGGGCACATGATGCAGCTTGATCCCGCCCATGACGGTAAAGGGGAGCGAACACCTTGATCTAAAGCGAAGGATTACGTCTGGCCCGAGAATGGGCGTTATATCCTTTTTGGTGCCGGTGGAAAAAAGCGGGCCGACATTATAATAAGAGGCGCCCCGGGCCTCGGCTGCTGCCGCCTGCTCTTCGGTATTGCAGGAAACGCCGATAATGAGATCCGGGGCGAGCTGCCGCGCCGCTTCCACCGGCAGATCCTTGTTCCCCAGATGCACGCCGTCCGCATCCACTGCCAAAGCGATATCCAGCCGGTCATTGATGATCAGCAGGGCGCAGGCTTTTCTGGTCTTACGCCGGAACTCCAAGGCCTTTTTATAGAGGATGTTGGCGTCAGCGTTTTTATCCCGCAACTGCACAATTCGCGCCCCACCCTCCAGCACCGCCGAAAGCCATTCATAATCAGAGCGGCCCCGGGCCATTTCCTCGCAAGAAACCGGATAGAGAGTCACCTCTTCCGTAAATCTGGCCATCCGTTCCGCATGCAAGGCGCCCATTAGTGGTATTCCCGATTGTTTGCATTCCCTTCATTTCTTCGTAACATAACCTTGCCAGCCCTGAGGGTGCAAAGGAATTTCTTCCACGAGGATAGACCTTTTTAACGTGAACCTGCTTGAATTTTTCGACCTGAACTGTTATGTCAAATATACTGGTTCTTATTATTAACCCTTTTCTTTTTTGGCCGAAAATTTTTTAAAAATTTACGGTAACGGATCTATTATGATCGAGAAGTACCAAACCGGTGAATTTGCAGAACTCAAGATCGGAGACAAGATTTATAAACTGCCGATCGTAAAAGGCACCGAGGGCGAAAAGGCCATCGATATCCGAAAATTACGGGCTGAAACCGGCCATATCGCCCTAGACAGCGGCTTTATGAATACAGGATCATGTGCAAGCGGCATCACCTTTCTGGACGGCGAAAAGGGGATCCTGCGCTATCGGGGCTATCCCGTGGAGATTTTGGCAGAAAACTGCTCCTTTGTAGAGGTGGCTTATCTTCTTGTCCACGGGACCCTCCCCGATAAACAACAGCGGGACATCTTTAGCATGCTCCTTGGTCAGTTTGCCCTGATCCATGAAGACATGATCCATTTCTTTGACGGCTTTCCCGCCCATGCCCATCCCATGGCCATCCTCTCCTCCATGGTCAATTCCCTGAGCAGTTTTTACCCGGAGATGATGGAAAACCCCTTGGAGAATATGGACTATATGATGACCCGCATCCTTTCCAAGGTGCGGACCATTGCCGCCTTTTCCTACAAGAAATCCATCGGCCACCCTCTGGTCTATCCCCGTCACGACCTGAGCTATTGCGCCAACTTCCTGAATATGATGTTCGACTCGCCGGTCCAGCCCTATATTATCCGACCGGAGGCGGTGGAGGCCTTAAACAAGGTACTCATCCTGCACGGGGATCATGAACAGAACTGTTCCACCTCCACAGTGCGGATCGTGGGCAGCGCCAAGGTAAACCTTTATGCCTGCATCTCCGCTGGAATCAGCGCCCTCTGGGGGCCGCTGCACGGCGGGGCTAACCAGGCGGTGGTTGAGATGCTGCAAAAGATCTATAACGAGGGCGGAAACTACAAGAAATATATCGAGATGGCCAAAGACCCGAAAAATCCTTTCCGCCTTTTCGGATTCGGCCACCGGGTCTACAAAACCTTTGACCCGCGGGCCAAGGTCATCAAACAGACCTGCCATGATCTCCTGGAGGCAATGGATGTATCTGATCCCCTACTTGATATTGCCCAGGAACTTGAACAGATCACCTTGAGTGACGATTATTTTATTTCCCGGCACCTTTATCCCAATGTAGATTTTTATAGCGGTATCATCTATCGTGCCTTGAGGATCCCCACCAAGATGTTTCCGGTCATGTTTGCCTTGGGCCGGCTGCCGGGTTGGATCGCCCATTGGAAGGAATTGTGTGATGATCAGGATTCCCGGCTGGGAAGACCGCGACAAATCTATGTGGGCCCCATGGAAAGAGAATTTGTGCCCATCCACGAACGAAAAGGGAAAAGCAATTTATAGCGTCGCACCAAAACGGCTGTGTCAGCGACCTCGTGAAAAGGTTTCCGCATGGTGGAGGAGCCGGTCGAGGATGGCCGAGGTCAGGGTGCTGTCGTTGTTGAACGATCTCCGACCAGTGTTTGAAGGCCCGGTTTAATGCGGAGGTGATGATGGTTGCGCCCCGCTCGTAGCGCTGGCTGATTAGTTAATAACCCAGATCTTCGCCCTGTCTGTCGATGGGGCGATAGCGGAGT
>CAZDYX010000169.1:0-237 GCA_964509775.1 uncultured Desulfobulbia bacterium
AGGGCGGTCATGTCCCGTTTCAGCACCTTGTCCACGATGTCCTCGCGCAGGAGCTTTTGCGCCAGCGGAATATTGCTCACCAAAGCGCTCTGCGGGAAACCACCCCGGAGTAGATAGTCGTGAAACAGCCCGGTAAGAGGTCGCGCCTCTTCGCCGATCCGGGCAAACCAGGTAGCGTCCTTGGTGAAGAGGCTGGCCAAGGAAAAGGCCATGTCGATAACTTCGAGGAACAAAAAC
>CAZDYX010000169.1:247-7469 GCA_964509775.1 uncultured Desulfobulbia bacterium
GTCTGCCAACGACCAACCCCCGATTCCTGCCCCTCCATCGCCAGAGGCGTGGCCGAACCGGTAACCGCAATCCGCCGCCCTTTCTCGAAGTCCACCTGATGTTTCAGCCAGATTTGCCAATCCTTGGTTGCCTGGATTTCATCCAGGAAAAGGTATTCCACCCCCTCCCGCGCTGGCTCGAATTCGCGCCAGAGGCGGAGTAGCCCATCCAGGCCGATTAACTTAAGCAGGGGATGGTCGAAGGTGGCGTAAAGAATATTGGTGGCTTGGACTCCCTGGGCAAGCAGAGCCTCTATGGCTTGCAAAAAAAGAGTCGTCTTGCCAATCTGGCGCGCCCCGGAGAGCAAAAGCGCCCGGCCAGCCGGCGGATCGGCCAGCCATTCGCTCACCTCCCTAAACGCCGCCCGCCGCCAAGAAGGTAGATACTGGAAGCGTCCTCCGGACCACCAAGGGTTATATTGGCGGAGAACCGCGATTAGTTCAGCCGTTGGTACGATCATCGGTGCAAAACCTCCTATAATGTCAATTTAAGGTCATCGTACCTGCCTTAAACTGCACATGCAAGTTGTTTCGACTCAATTACGGACAATTTGGGATCGACAATTCGTCACAACAGGCACAATTCTGGGTCGGCCCAAGCTAACAGCTCTAAAAGGCGCGGTCGCGTTGACCCACTGCAAAGGCCGTCTCCCGGCGGAAGTAACCGTGTTTTTCGATAAGCCGCCTGGCCTCGGCCAGGTCAGCCCGAGGGGATTCCCATTTCTGGCCCCACGATCATAGAATATTCACGAAAGTTACTCATTGCGCAGACGGCAGAGCCCTTCTCGGCAAAAATGCGCAGTGAACCACCCAAATACTTCTCCATGCTTCGTAATCTTATCGAATATCCGGATCAAAACCATTCCCTCTTTGACGACCTGCTTTTTTCATGGTAGATATGCCCGACAGGCTGTTTTTGACTGTGAGGCGGAAGGCTGACAGCGGGGTTGTTGATCGGGAGAGGAGGATTCAGGACGGGGTGGAAGCGATTCATTTTTTCAACCAGGAGATTCCTCCACTGTTATATCAAGCCCTTATGGCCATGCCGGAGGGCTTTCGTGTCCTCGACTTGGGGTGCGGTGATGGACATTTGGTGTATACCCTGAAAAATGCTGGTTTTCTGGACCGAGCTGGCGAGGTTATTGGGGTAGACGTTTCGGTCGCTCGGGTTGATAAGTTTGTTGCCAATACCGGATATTCCGGACAGGTCGTGGATGGTTGCCGGGCAGCGGAATGGCCTTCAGCCACGATTGATTTGGTGCTCAGTACTATGGTTGTGGAGCATGTTCCGGATGACCGTTTGTTTCTGGCCGAGATCCGACGCCTGCTGAAACCGGGGGGACAGGCCTATCTCTCAACCGTGTTCAAGAAGCCGGGGGCTTGGTATTTTCGCCGCTCACCGGATGGACGTTGGGTCTTGGATTCCACTCACCGGCGCGAATATTCTTCGGCTGAGAGTTTTCTTGGGATTGTACGTGAGGCGGGATTTGAGATTTTACAGGTGGCCGTGAGTCGGTTGGCGCCGCCGATTATTCATCCCTTGTTACGGCTGATTTTTGGTTTTTTACCAGTGATAAGGCCGAACAGTTTCATTCTTGAGCGCCGGTGGCTACGGGTGTTGGAGAACGTGCGTTTGCCGATTCCACGCTATCGAAGCATTGAAGTGTTGACGAGGGTGAGCGGGCAGTGATGGAGTTAGGAATACCGGCATGAGTGGTGTTGGCCGTGTTCAATGTGGGACGGTGCAAACAAAGCCGCGGAACCCGGGGAACTCCAGGTTCCTACCAATAGCAACCGTGTTCAATCTTCTGTGCATTGGTGGGGGTTTCGGATGCGGACGGGCGGCACCAGTGTTCATTATAGAACCGGTGATAACACTCCATGTTGTCATAGCGTTTCCCCTTAATGCCAAAAAGAACTTGGCATTGGCCGCCGAGATGCAGCGACTGCTTCCCCATTCGCTTGACATGGGCAGCGAGAGGAAACCCATAAGGTCCGGCCCCGATGATGGCGATATCAAAGGTAATGGCGCTGATTCCCGCCTTCATGTAATCCAAGGCATCAAACCAACTGGGAAAGTAGTCGGGATTGCCAGGCAGTGACTTGAACAAGGGGCGATAGTTGATCAGTTGAAATTCGGGCAGGACGTCGAGATTGGCAAACAGCAGCTCCCGTTTGGCATATTGTCTCCTGATGGTTTCCACAAAGGGGTGGACAACCAGAACTTTCTTCCCTGCCAGAGCCCGGCTCCACGGGTTGTTATGGCGGTATGGATCGAGGTCGAAGAGGGGGACCGAGGTGACACGTTCCGGATGTTTCGTGACGCGCACTTCTTCCGGACGCCAGACGCCGAGGATGTCGATTTGCCTGGAGTCCTCCAGCATGAGTTGGGCAAAACGGGTGAAGTTTTCGTCCGTTGGCGGGAAAAAGTTGGCGCCGGTGTGCATCATCCACTTCATTTTCCGGCTAAATCCGACGTGCTGGAAGCATAACCGTTTCCATAGCCGCTGACAGGCGTTGAGCTCCGTCGCATTCAGATATCCGGCAACGAGCCTGATCTCGGTGCCGCCATAGCGGCAAACCATGCATGGCTTGCCCGAAATCAGGGCGTCGTAAATGGCATCGGAGGCGGCCTGGCCTTCCGCCGTGTAGGGAAGATGCAGAGGACTGTCAATCAGCTTTTTCGCCCGGCAATAAAGGGGATAGAGTATCCCCATCTTTATTGCATAGAACAGGAGCGTCCGGGTCCGGTCCATGAAAGTCGCCGTTTTCATGGTTCAAGAACCTCCCTCCAAAGGTCTTCGAACACCTGCCGCACCGATGCGGGCCCAACCACACGCAATCCATACACCGTCATAGAACGGCAGCTCCTTTTTCGCACATGAGGAAAATGCTGGAACAGAGGTCCGGATAGTGTAGCCCCAGCTTGTAGCACCCCTCCATGTATTCGGAGGAGATGATGTCGGTGCCCAGCAGTTTATCCCACTGGAAGTTGGCCAATGCCTTGAAAAAGATACCCGAACGGTGGGCGACTTTCAGCCCGGCGCTGACGACGTCCCGTTCGAGGGTGTCAAGTGAATAGGTGATGCGGTGGCCATGCTGACGCTCCGCGGCGGTCACGGCGGCGTTATGGCTGATCAGCCCCATCTTGACGGCAATCTGGCGCGACGGGGCATTTGCATTGGGACAGACGAGAAACAGCCGACCTGAATCAGTAAGCCATTCACTGTTGATGCGCTGCAATACAAAGACCGGATCATCCACGTGTTCCAGCACATGGGTGAGAACAATATTGTCGTACCGGGTCGGGAGCTGAAGGTCTTCGATGAAGGTAACGCCTGTTCCGAGCTTGGCCCTGGCGGCCGCAATGGCCTCGCTTGAGGCCTCGACACAGGTGATGTCCGGGAAATGGTCGAGGAACCGCCGCGTAAAGTCGCCCTTGTAACTCCCCAGTTCCAGGAGGTTACCTGGCCGGAAGAAGGGTTCAAATGATCGCAGCATGAACGGGTGCATAACGTCGAGATCAAACGAGTACGCATAGTTATGAGTACTGGTGTCTTTGATCTCGGCATTATAGTTTCTTATGGGCATTGGCGTCCCTCAAGTTGGGCTTGGCGTCAGGGCTATCCTCATTTTCATAACCTCGCCGTTGTGTTCCGTGGTGGTGAAACCGATCCGCCGATACAACCGGATGGCGCGTTCGTTGCCGCGAAAAACTTCAAGCGCGACAGCAGCAAAGCCGTTCTGTCGCCCGTAGTCAAGGCATTGGCCCAGCAGACGGATGGCGATACCCAGACCCAGATAGGGGGTCAGGGCACTCACATGATTAATGAAGCCTGTCCGTTTTTCCGGATCATTGAAATACGAACTGACCAGACCTACGAGACAGTGGTCATCCCACATTTCAAAACGCACGGCTCGGTCCTGAATCTTGACCGCGAACTCGTGGAGATTCATCCGGGAGCTCAACGACGGGCTGAAAGCACTGTCGCAATCGCGAAGGTGCTGTTCAATTTCTGCGGCAGTGGTGGTATTGATTCGGTGCGTAAGGTTCATGCCGAATCTCGCCATCTGGCAAGGCCGAAACCTTCCCGGCCAAAGCCGTTGCCATTATAGAGCATATAGACCTGGCCGTCACAGGTGAAAACGTGAGGGTAGCACAGCATGTCCGAATCCCAGTTGTCCGCCGTCACGTCAATCCCGACATGCGCGTCGTCGCGTACCCAGTTGATCAAGTCCGTGGACCACGCATAGCCAATCCGATAACCGTTGTCAAGGTTTTTCCGGAAGTCAAAAGACTGCCGATGGCAGAAGTACATGTGATAGCGGCCGGTGACTTCCACCACCGTGGGCAACGCCTGGCATTCCAGCTCCGACCGTTGTTCAATAATGGCACGTCCCTCCTTACGCCAATGGATGCCGTCTTCGGAGACCGCATGGCCAATGACATAGGTCCGGTCCGGTTCCCCCTGGTCAACGAACCGGACCCAGCGAGTGCCATAGATATACCACATGTGAAACAGGTTCCGGAAGTGTTGCACAAATGGATCGCAAACAAGGAACGGTTCGTGGAGCGAGGACGTGAGAATCGGGCCATCTCCCAGCTTGTGGAAGGTCACGCCATTGTCCGTGCTGGTGGCAAAACCGATGCCGGTATCAACGGATACCGAACAGCGGCGGGTCCAGCCGCTGGTGAAGGAAGGCGGATATATCCCGACGCTCGACCAGCACCGAGATGCGGCGACTCCAGCCACACGTGAAAGCGTAGACTTGGTGGCCGTGCCTCACCACATTGATAGGGAAGATGCCATGTTCGTCGAAGGTGCCCAACTTTCCCAGCGCAATCACCGGCCCCCGGGAGACGTTGAGGATCTTCGTAAACTGTTTGTCCATTTCAATGTATTGAATATGGCTCACGAATTTCCGGTTATCCGTCCGTTTGCGGATGGAGAAGTAGATCCGGACGAAATCGTCGAACAACAACGCTTGAGGGGATTGCGCGAAACCGCAGAAATCCGCAAACCCGGGCGACTTCGCCGGGTCAAACACCTTTCCGAGCTTTTCCCAAAACATGCTTAGAGACTCCCTGTCAATCGGGCCAAGCCGAAGCCCTGCTTGCCCACGTGGTTGCCCAGGTAGAACATGTAGATCGTGCCATCCAGTTCAAAGACATGGGGATAGGCCAGCATTTCCGAATCCCAGCCCTCGCTCGATACGTCGATGCCCGCCCGGGAGTCGTTCCGGATCCAGGTCTTTAAGTCGGTGGAGCAGGCATAGCCGATGCGGTAACTGCGGTTCCGGTTCAGCCTGAAGTCGCTGGGCTGACGGTAGCAAAAAAACATATGGTATTTGCCCTTGTAGAAAAAGACGTCAGGGCTGGCCTGCGCTTCATCTTCTCCGAGGCTGTTGACGATCAAGTCTCGGTGCGCCGGAGCCCACTCCAAACCGTCCCGGGAGGTGGCCATACGCACCTTGTATACGGGCTCGGGACGGCCATCAGACACCAGCCATTTCCGTCCGGCAATGTAGAACAGGTAGTAAGTATCGCCCACCTTCCGGATCTTGGGACCACTGATAACGAAGGGCTCATCATAAGAATAGGACAAGACCGGGCCGCTGCCCAGTCTGGTGAAGGTCTTGCCGTTGTCGAAGCTGCGGCCAACGCCAATGGCGGTGTTGAAGGGGACGGATTCACAACGCGTCCACCCCGCATAGTAGCACAGAATACCGTCGGTCTCCCGCAGGACTGACACAGGGTAGGTGCCGAACTCGTCGAAGGTCCCCAAATCCCCAAGTTTCAAGACCGGATCAGTGGCAAGTCCGACAATTTTGAAGAGATCATTCCGGTCCAGATCCACATAGGCGGAGTAACTAACATACTGTCCCCGGGCGTCAGGCAGCGGCCGGCAACTGAAATACACGCGGACAAAGTCGTTAAACAGCAGCGTGCAGGGGGCCTGGGCGAACTCATTCATCCATGCCGGCCGGCCGGGGATGTCCGCAGGGTTGAACACGCGTCCAAGTTTGTGCCACTTAAACATGCCGGCAGCCTTTACACCAGATCGTATTCGTTCAACATTCTCCGAATCTCCTCTCGCGAGTTGAACATCATGATGTCGATAATGGACAACCAGGGAACAAACTCCGCCCCGAATTGGGGGTAGCGAATTTCACGTGTCATAATGAACTTCAAGTCAATATTCCGGCGTGCAAAGTCATCCTTGCTGTATAGCCCTTGTCCACCAATGGCATTGATGTAGGTGTCGGAGTGCAAGGCGCCGCAGATGGCCTTCACCTTTTCCGCGGCACGCAAGGAGTGGTCGATCGCCAGGGTCGAGGAGATGACGATCCTGGTGTCAATACCCAGGTAGCCACAAACGCCACGCACCGTGGCCAGGATATAGCGGAACAGGTTCGTGTCGTCATGATAGAGCCATTCCCGCAGCAGGGGAAGAACCGTATTGGCGTAAGGTGCCTTTCGATAGGCGTTCGTGATTTTACGCAGCAGACCTTCGCGCTCAAAGGTGTCGGCGATCTCGCGCTCGCAGACATCCAGAAAATCGGATCCTTTTTTCAGGGGCAGGGTGAAGAGGCAATCGCTGCCGTTCAGCAAGAAGCGGTTCCGATTGATCCAGCCCTTCTTGGTGTATTGGATGTTGTCGTAGATCACGAATACATCGACGGCGTGGATGAGCTGCCAATAGCCGATGTACGGGAACCAATAAGACTGTATGACGGCAATTTTCATGGCGGCAGCCTTACCTGGTTGGTTCCGGTTTCAACTGTCCGAAATGGCGGATGATGTCGCAGATCCGCTCGGTATCGTCCAACGACAAATCGTCATAGATCGGCAAGGTGAGAATTTGGGAGGCCACCTGCTGGGCAACCGGCAGGGGATGGTCGCGGGCCACCATGCGGTAGCAGGGGAACTCGGTCAGCAACGGGTAGAAATAGCGTCGCGTGAAGATGTTGTACTTCTTCAATGCGGAGTAGAGTTCGGCGCAGGGGAGCGGGAATTCGCCGTTAACAATTTCCACCGGGAAGTAGGAGTAGTTGGCGGTAATCGAGGGCGCCACCAAGGGTGGCATCTTGATGCCGGGAATGTCGGCCAGCCGGGCGCGGTATACCGTCGAGATCCGTTCGCGCCGGGCCATGATCTCGGACATGTACTGAAGAACTTGAA
>CAZDYX010000170.1:0-5687 GCA_964509775.1 uncultured Desulfobulbia bacterium
GCCGGGTAACACCAGAATTGGCAGGCCCAACACTTCCGCATCGTATGGTTCCTTGTGCGCGCGCATCCTGTCGAGCGCTCCTGGGGTGGTACTGTGGGGTTTGTATTCAGGAGTAGTGTTTATTTGAGTCTCACCTTCTGAGTATTTTTGAAAAAAGTCCTTACTTAAGGAAGAGGGGATTCTGAGCATATGAAGTTCCGGCACCTTTTCCAACCATTCTCCCACGACCTTCATCTGTATGGAAGGGTCGAGCATAACACCGCGGGGCATGGAGCCAATTAGCGACTCGGCTTGGAACATGCCTTCTAACATGAGCTGGCGCGTCAGGATGATTTCATCGAAAAATTCCCATTCCCGCACTCGGTCAAAATTAATTGGAAAACCACCGTTTGGGATAATGCAACTCAACCTGCCAATCAGGCCTTTTGCTGTGCCAAACTGTTCGGGGATGGGCAATTGTCTAAGAACGGAACGAAACTCGATATCTGAAGACGAACAACTCACGAAAAATTTTTCCCCGGAAAAACTGCTGAGGTTGATTCCGGCCAAAACATCCCTCCCCGTGCACCCCAAGATCACGTCAGAGCGGTTCAGTAGTTCAGGCAAACTAACCGCTATACTCATCAGATCTTCTGGGATAAATCGAATTTCATTTCCGACAGTTTGGATTCCCTTGGCTATGAGACTGCGAGCAACGGCTGAACCCAGCGCTCCCAACCCAATGACCCCAAACGTTCTGGCCTTGAGCAGATTAATGCTATCGAGCTTGCGAAGAATACCACGCGCGATTATCTGTGACTCAAAAAATAGTTTGGCCGCACACCGGCAGACAAGGACCACCGGGTATTTCCAGTTGTGCTGCAATCCCGAGGTGGTCTGTTCGACTCCGGCCGAACGTCGGGCGTTAGATACCGGGGTATTTTTATGTAAATATCCTCCTTCATCCAACATTACCAACTTCGTTGCTCTGTTTAAGGCGAAACATTCATTAATATCGTGCCGAAGTGTCACTGGAAATGGCAATTGTTTTCCAGCAGCATCTATCGCAGAATAGTCTTTGACCATCATGTCGATTTCTAAGAACTTTCCACTACTTGCTGCCTGGCCAAGAAGCCACCGGACCGATGGGAGCAGATGCTGCCTGATAATCAGCTTGTTCATGGAGTAGTAACAGGCGTTTTTCTTTTAAAATGCAGAACAATATGACCGCGACCCTCAAGTAGTCCACCGTCTGTCTCGAAACAATTTACTAAAAATGGATACTTATCAATATCTGTTAAAAATAAATCTTTAAACGTTTCATGATCAGTGAACATTGCGTTGGCTATCTTAATATATCTATCTCTGAAAGTTCTTATTTTTAGATTCTTAGACACTGTCTTTTCGAGGTCTCTATCTTTACAACAATTAGCGGACACTAAATAATTACCGTAATCAAGCGGGAACCAATAATCAGTCACTGCGGAATAGTCGTCTGCACAAAGTAATTGCTCGCGGGTAAGGACTGCTTCCTGAATAAGTGGTTCTGCCTCTGGGCCTGGGGACGGTGTAACAACAAACATTGGTTCCTCTCTTATTGGTCTGTTGTATACGTCATAAACTGCATCAATAAACAATGGCAAATAGGATTTTATGCTTTTATTTTCTTCTTTAGAAAAAAGATCATAAATCAATGTGTTGACCTTTGTTGCAAATCTCAATTTATTGCTATAATTATATGAGTTGAGTGCATCTCGATAGATCTTCGCGCGGCACCAGGAATAGGCAAGAAGTTTGTTGAAAAAAAGTTTATGCTCTTGCACAAAAGAACTATCAATAAAAACAATAATGGTAATGGATGTGAATAGTTTGTCCAAGAAACGATGTGGTTCAATTAGTGATGTTTTTTGAGTACGAAGTTGTGAATGCTTAAAGTATTTCTTAAGTGTTTTATCGGTTACTTTGTTAGTAATCAAAACACTCTTGAAGCCTGCGCTGATTTCCCATGTTTCCCCGGGCCGACTGTTTCCGGAAACATCAAGACATTTGTCAACGACACTGAAATCGCCGAACAATTCACCTTTCTTTAATATTCTGATTGGCCTATATGCTGTGAAATCATTTATTATATGCTTTTCGTAAATTTCTGCTCTTCCCTTTAGCACAATCCCTAAAGATTGTTCAAAATTTATATCATGAAATATAAGGTCATGCTCTTTTACTTCGGAAGTTATCGAGTCATCCTTCTTGTATTTTGCCAAATCTACTCTAGAAGCTATCGGCTCTCCCTGGTTGTATGTTCCCAAAACACAAGGGACATCCTGTGGGATCAAAGCGCGCCAATCCCCGAGCTCAGCATAATATTGTTTTGAGATGTCCTTAAAATTTGCCGGTGTTATCGTCATTCTGCCATCCTTAATTCTTATCGTTTCTCCAATTGAATCTCCGTGACGTTTGAAAAAAAACGAGAATGCGAGATCACGGCGCCAGAAATCCCCGATGCCCACAGTCGAATGATGTGTTGAGAAGTGTGTCTGTCTTGCCCTAAAGTCGGCTCATCCAGAACGAGAAGACCGAATCTTCTTCCAATGGCAGCCGCAAGAGCGACTCTTTTTTTTAAAACAAACGGGAGATCCAGAGGATGATCCAACAAGTGCTTCTCCAAACCAAACCAATTTGCCAGGGCATTTTTATCGGAAGATTTGGTTAATTGTGCACTTACGCTGGTAGCAAACAATTGGAAATCCGGATGCTGAAAATGGTAGCTGACGAACTTCCCCGGTGTGCGCCAGGGTTGGACGACCGCACCGTTAATTCTGATCTGACCAGATATTGGTTTTATCAGCCCGGTCATTATCTTTGAAAGAGTGGTTTTGCCACAACCATTTGGCCCCTTCAATTGATACATTACGCCTGGCTCAAACCTAAAATTGAAATTTTTCAAGACTGGTCGTCCCTTAATATACCAATGACACAGGTCGACAAGCTCAATCTCACATGGCTCCTGAATGATTTTTAGATCCACATCAGGATGTATCATGGGTGAATCCGGCGCTGCGTGCATCTTATTGGTGGGGCCACTGTACCATTCGTCCAACCGATTATCTGCGACCATGAGCTCGCCGTCAAGTTCATTGAGATAGGTTAGGAGGTTCGTGCGAGTTTCAGGACTGAGTTGTTCTAATGCGCAATCTATAACAAGCCGTTTCGGTCGCATAGCCGTGGCCGCCAGCACTGCGACAAGAACTTGCTCCCCCCCCGAGAGGGTAAACACATTCTGGCTCAAGCAATACCCAAAGCCTAGTGTTTCCATCGCTTTTCTGGCTTCTTTTTCGGCCTCGCGATCGGCAGCCATCAACTCAAATTCCGCCTCCACGCTAGGGGTGATGCCGGAAAGGGCGCTGACGACATCTGGACCGACATAGGCGTTTTTATTATAGGTTGGCTCAATGTTGGGATCATTCGGCAAACCAACCCAGTCGCGCAGTCGGTACGTCCGGCCAGAAAAATTAGGGCCATCGAGGACGTTTAGGTTCATACCATAACCGCCATCATGCAAGAGGCGAGAGCGAAAAGGAACAAAAAAGTGCTCAGCAGGCGGTTATAGGCTAATTCCCGACTTTTTCCCCTCCCTTCTGCCAGTAGACCGCGGTGACTCCAAAGTTCGGCTCTCTTCGCGGCAGTGTCTAGCAACGAAGATAGTAGTGGCATCAGTAAAGTTGGCACATCCCTCACACCCTTCAGACCGCGAAGCGGTGTGCCTTGAGCATTGCGGGCGTCGATAATTTGACCAATTCGACGGCGCATCTCTGGCAAAAAAACAATAGCGGCGATGATAAGCGTCCCCGAAACCCCACCTAGTCCCGTACGTTCCAAAAAGCCTTTCAGGTAAGAAGGGTGCTCAACCAGCGGGACAAATAAAAACTGCAATACACCTCCCCATGCCGCAATTCGTAACCACAGGAAGAAGGCGTAGTTAACACCGGATTCGGCTTGATGCGAAAGCGGCATCTTATGCGGATCTATAACCCAGCCCCATACGACTAAAAGCGATAATAACAACGGCATTGAGACAAAAGCGATGAAGCGGACGTAAGTCAAACCGACGCGTGACGCTAACACCGCCAAGACAACAAATGCGTAGACAGATATAAGTGCTGTCAGTGACTTGGCCAAAAATATTGCCAATATAATCAGTAGCGCACTAGCCAATCGGCTGATGGGGTGAACGCTCAGCATTGCTATAGAAATCTGTTGATTTCCAAAACCTTATTGCTGAACTGACTGAGCAAACGCTTAGGCAAGGTTTTTATCACATAGAACGCGGCCAGGGTTTGCAAGAGCTTATCCACCGGCTCGCTGGCTGCTCCACTCATGATCACAGCCTTAAAAACCTGCTGCCCCGTTTTAATCAACGTCGCCGTTATTAAATCGCGTCCACTCCCTGCCACGCCACCAAATACAAAAATAATTACTGGTGCCGAGACCACCGCCGCAATTACCCCAAGTGCAATGCCGCAGGGAATCACGCGTCCGATGGATTTGAAGGCAGAAAACTTCGACGCCATCAGGTAGATAAAGGCCGCGATGACTGCTTGGGTGCCTACAAACCATATATACACAGGATTGATCAGTACTGCTGCAAGGACAAAGCTCAACACCCCCACAACGATACCAGGCATGAGGCCCAGAACCAATGTTGCAATTATCGTCCCAATTGCATCGAGGAAAATTGGGAGCTTGATAACGTGAACAATGCCTCCGATTGTAACATTGAGCGCAATCAACATGCCCATTAGGGCGATCTCTTTAGTGCTGAATTTCATAAGCAACCTCCTTCAGTCTTTTGATTAAGAATCTTACAAGTTCCCATCCCAAAAGGCAACGAGCCGTTCTTAGAAAAAATTCCGATAATTTTTTTCCAGAAATATTTGCCGTAATTATTCACCGGAGATACATACTGTAAATTATTTCGCTCAATTTTTATGGTATTTCTTTCGTAATATCAAGATGTTAAATTGCGTGACATGTCGAAAACTTTTCGTGTAAGATCGACCTAGCTAAAAAAATCATCTGCGGGGAAAAATCTTAAAAAAGAAGGAGGATTAAAATGAAATGCCTAAAATGTCAAGGTGTTACACATTATGTGTTTTTTGGAGATGACATCACAAGGCGACGCTGCATGCGCTGCGAGATAATTCACGTAATAAAGCCGCTAGAAGCGCAACAAAACGCCTTGCTCATGGCAGTGATCGCTCCGGCGTCGACCATTTATTACGAATCCATAGAACATCGCCGGGCTGCGTAGAAGAAGCGGGACCCCTTTCTTAAATCTGGAGCTAGGCACATGGGCCTGTGAGAACGTCCGGAAGAGAATTTCCCAACCAAGAAGGGGGGCACCAACAGGGGAATATTCATATAATCAGGAAATGGGGACAGTTAAATTTTTTGACCCCCCCACAAAAAAAACTATCCCCATTTCCATTGCAAAAAAACTGGAGGTGCTGGCCCGATAAGAGCCTGGGCAGCCGGGAGTACAGGCAAAAAGATGTCCATTGGTTGTTAAACAAAGTTTTCAAAATCAACCGTTAGGAGAGAAAAAATGACTAGATTTACCAAGAGGGTTGTAACCATTCTCACGTTGTTGTTTGTGTTGTTGTTGACATGCAAGCATTCAAGCGCCTTTGGAAATGGCGTTGAAATCAAGA
>CAZDYX010000170.1:5697-7451 GCA_964509775.1 uncultured Desulfobulbia bacterium
CGTGATCGGCGTGGACAAGATCCCCTTTTCTGTCACCTTGATAACAAACGAGGCAGGACCTGATGAATGGCTTCGTAACACTTACAGCTACAGCGACAATGAGAGCTTGCCCGTACATTATCATCCGGAAACCGTCGTTGAACTCAAGGTTGGCGGAAACAATGCTGTCGGGTTCAAGACTTGGGAGCACAATAATTATGTACAGAACTTGCTGATCGAGCAGGGGAAATGGCTTGTGTTGTATAAAACTCCGCATGGGGATTTCAATCCGGACGGCAGTGTGGTTTTTCAAAATTTGCTCGACATCACCCTGCCCGAAAGCGGGTCCGTTATTACTGACGATCATGAGCACGAGTCCTTTGCTAATGCGCCCATGGAAATGGTGATTTTGGCGGACAAGTTTGGCACCAAGGTTGGCAGCTTTAATGGCGTTGACGCCTACAGCAACGGCAGTGTTTCGTACTATTCCGGACAGCAGAACTACTACAACGGGTATTACACCGGAATCAAGTGGCAGTGCGTTGAGTATGCCGACCGGTACTTTTATGCAAAGTTTGGTAAGAAAATCACCGGCGGCAATGCAAATACCTATTACAGCAACGTTTCCTCCAAGGGCCTGAACCGGGCCGCAAATGGCAGCACCAACAAGCCTCAGACCGGGAACATTCTCTGCTCCGCAGGGGGCTCCTATGGACATGTGGCTATCATCCGCGAGGTGGGCAGCAACTATGTAAAGGTCATTCAACAGAACTGGAGCAACACTTCAAGTGACAACTCCAAGAGCCTTTCGATGACCGTGAGTAATGGCAAGTATACCGTCGCCGGTTTTAGCAGTAGCTACCCCGTTCAAGGGTGGCTCTGGCCCAAATGATGCCAATGGCCTAAGAATTTGATCAAGCAGAATAAAACAGGGCCATGCAGGCGCATGGCCCTTCCGTTTTTGATCCGAAGTCCGCCGGCGCTCGCCGAGTCGCCGCTCTCTGCCTGAAGGCGATGGTTTATCTTCCCGAGCTGGCGATATCGCCGCCCGAAGCCTGTATCACCCGCGCTCGCCGTTATCCCCGCCCGAAGTCATGGGTTTTAGATCGAAGCCCAAGTCCGCGGCGCTCGCTTTGTCCACTATCGAAGTCAAGGGCCTAAAAGCCAGTCGAAGCCTATATCGCCGGAGAAATTGCTGTCGCCCTTCGCGAAGCCAGTCAGCCTCTTTCTTTTCACCGGTGAGCCAGCTATCGCCTATGAGGGTGCGCCCAACGCCAAAATAACCTGTGCCGGGCCAAGACGCCCGCAAGAGCCGTTGTCGCTTCCCCCGGCATCAGGTTGATTTTCCTTGTTGGCATTTTCTTCCAGGCGAGATCATCTCTCGAAGTCCAAATCGGCCGAGCTTGCCGCTGTCCGCCCCGAAGCCAACGCTTTTCTCGAAGCCCAGGAATGCCAGGCTCGGGCTATCCGCCCCGAAGCCAACGCCTTTCTCGAAGCTCAGGACTACTGGGCGCGCGCTGTCTACCCCGAAGCCAATGCCTTTCTCGAAGCCATGGAATGCCGAGCCCGCACTATCCGTCCCGAAGCCAACGCCTTTCTCGAAGCCCATGAATGCCGAGCTCGCGCTATCCGCCCCGAAGCCAACGTCTTTCTCGAAGCCCAGGAACGCCGAGCTCGCGCTATCCGCCCCGAAGCCAACGCCTTTCTCGAAGCCCAGGGGTGCCGAGCTCGCGCTATCCGCCCCGAAGCCAACGTCTTTCTCGAAGCCCAGGAAC
>CAZDYX010000171.1:0-7450 GCA_964509775.1 uncultured Desulfobulbia bacterium
CCTTTTCTTTTTTCTGCGGTAACATGGAATACTGATTGACTGTAAATGATGATCTGTGGCTTGTAAGGGCAGGATTAATACGTTCCAGGTGAATTACAGAATTTTTTCCAATGCCTTAATGTGAGTATTTTCGCCGAGAACAATCATAATATCACCTGCCTGGATTACTGTCTGAGGGGTCGGATTGAACAGCATTTCGCCATTTTCCCTTTTGATGGCAACAATTATGAGATCATATTTTTTTCGAATATTAGAATCGCCTATAGGGACATTTACCAAGGAAGATTCTGGAGACACCACTACCTCTTCCATTCGTAACCCCAGTTGTCCTGCATGCACGGTAAGATCTATAAAGTCAGCGACCGTGGGACGGATAATGAGTTGAGCCATTCGGCGTGCACCTATATAATACGGGGAGACTACGCGGTTTGCGCCCGCTCGCAATAACTTGGTCTCTGCCCCATCCCCACCTGCACAACGGGACATGATAAAAAGGTTGGGATTCAGCCCCCTTGCCGACAAAGTGATATAGACACTATCCGCGTCAGAGGAAACGACTGATATCAGTCCCTTGGCCCTCTCAATTCCCGCTTTTATTAGCACCTCATCGTTAGCGGCATCTCCATCTAAGAAAAAATACCCCATCCCTTCGAGGAATTTAATCTCTTCCGGGTTATTTTCAATCACGACCAAGGTTCGTTTATTTTCGACCAGTATTTTACAAATAACCTTACCGATGCGGCCAAAACCGCAGATAATATAATGGTCCTTTAAGCGGCCCACATGTTTCTCCATCTTTTTCCTCCCAAAAATAGCCTGTAGGCCCCCCTCCACCATGGCCTCGGTGAGCTGGCCCAGGACATAAAGGCCAAAACTGACCCCGGTCAGGATCAGGCCGATGGTGAACCATTTCCCTTCCGGCCCCAGAGGGACAACCTCCCCGTACCCAACGGTGCTGAGGGTGATAACCGTCATGAAAAGGGCGTCAAGAAAATCGCACCCGGCGATAATCATATAGCCCAGGGTGCCAATTATGACGATGACGGCCAAAAAGGCCATGCCGACCAATACCCTTTTCATGCTTCGGTAAAGTTTCTCAAGTTTTGATCTGGCATGCCGATATCTTTTTATAAGGCGTAAGGGAATATTAGGTGCTTTAATTAGTTGAAATGAACGGTGAAGAGTATGAGTACCAGAGAAGTTATAAGTGTCTTGATGCTCAGTCCCATTTACTTTAAATTGGACCTGACTGCACGAAAAAATCTTGTCCGGGAGTTTTGTTATCTCTACGGCAGGGAAGGGTGTGATGCGGAACCGTTGCTAAATTGATACCGGCGAAACTGATCTGAAGGTTGGATAACCGCCGAAAAAATATACGAACGTAAACGTATATTACCTCCTCTTTTTCCCTTCTTGCACTCGAGGTCTGACTTCCTTATTGTTTGGGAGTGGAAGCGGTCAATGGTTCGAGAAAAAAAATACAGATTTTGTTGGCAGTGCCTCTCTTTTAGTTTATAGTTTCCCCGTTTCGAAGTAAAAGCTATTACAGATATGTGGCGTTACCGAGAACTTTCCTGTTAAGTTCAAAAACCGGAAAAAAATAAGGTTCGCCAAGGGGCGATGTTATCGCAGGGGGAGAAAACTTTAAGCGAAAGGAGCAAGGCATGAACATCTTAATCTTTGGACCAAATGGGAGTGGGAAGGGGACACAAGGCTCTATAGTACAAAAGAAGTATAATATGCCCCACATTGAATCAGGGGCAATCTTTAGAAAAAATATTGGTGGAGGTACAGAACTCGGCAAAAAGGCTAAGGAGTATATTGACCGCGGTGATCTTGTTCCTGATGATATCACCATCCCGATGATCCTTAGCCGAATCCAGGAGGCTGACTGCAAGACTGGCTGGCTTTTGGACGGTTTTCCCAGAAACAAGGTGCAGGCGGAAACCCTTGCCAAATCATTGCAGGATGCCGGTATTAAACTGGACTATGTTATTGAGATAATATTGGCACGGGAAATAGCCAAGCTTCGCATCACGGGCCGCAGGTTGTGTGTTAATGACAATAACCACCCCAATCATATTGCCTTTGATGCCATCAAGCCGGTGGAAAAGGATGGTAAGCTCGTATGCCGGGTCTGTGGTGGAGACTTGAAAACCCGGGCTGATGATCAGGATGACACAGCAATCAACAAACGTCATGATATTTATTATGACGACAAAACCGGAACAATTGCCGCTGTTAACGTTTTTAAGGGATTAAAGGGAATCAAGGTGGTTACTGTGGATGGTTCCTCCTCCATACCGGAGGTAACCGAAAGCATCATGAATAAATTAAGTTAACTGCTTTAAAATATAAATATAAGGACTTGGGCACTCGAAAAGGCATTTCGAGTGCCCAAGTCCTTTTCCCTCGTCGAGTTCCCAGCCGTTGTTACCTGACGTTTTTTTGTCAACGGATCAAAAACCCTTCAGTTTTTGTTTATCACTACTGATCTTGTTAGTGTAAAATTACTTATGATGACCATGTAAAAAGTCTAAAAGCTCAAATTGCCGAATTGCAATATCAAGCACATATCAACCTTGTCGCGTTAGTTGAGCGGCTTTTTGCGAGGCCAACAAATATTCAATTCGTCGACTCGAAAAGTAAAGTAGTCGCAACCGTAATCACTAAGACTTCGCGGCAATGTGCGAGGCCGAAAAACCTGGCAGGACAATAAAGCTCAAGGAAAAAGGAATGCTCTACGATGCACAACAATGACAATGCCCCACATCTGGTTGCAGTTACCGGAATTGGCATGATATGCCCTCTTGGGACCAGCACAACGGAGTGTTGGGAGAATATGTGTTTGGGTAAATCAGGCATCAGGAGGATAACAGGCTTTGATGCTAGTGAATGTATAACCAAGATCGCCGGAGAGCTTCCTGATACATATTATGAAATGGAGCAAAGGCTTTTGCCTGTTCGATTTTATAAACGGAGCATTTTGGCATCAAGGCTTGCGGTTATAAGTGCGAAACAGGCAATTTTTGATGCAGCATTAGATATTAATACGGTTGATAAGAGCAGAATCGCCGTGATAAGCGGTTGCGGCGGCTCCACCTTTGGCGATCACCTTACATATGGGACCGGTTCAAGGAAAAAATTCGTTTTTTCCCATGAAATGCTCAATGCGATCTCGGCCTGTGTCACCATCGAGTTTGGGTTTGGCGGCCCATCATTCAATGTGGCCACTGCTTGTGCCTCAGGGGCCTTTGCCGTGGGAATGGGGTCTGACTATGTGAGACGATCGGGCCACCGCTGTATTGCCATAGGCCTTGATACTATGGTCATGAAGGATTCCATTGACGGTTTTAATCAACTGATGGCCCTCTCGGAGAGAAACGACGAACCTGAGAAGGCAAGCCGGCCCTTTGAAAAAAATAGAACCGGCTTTGTCATCTCAAATGGTGCCTGTGCCGTGTTGCTTGAGCCCTATGAACATGCCGTGGAAAGAGGCGCAAGGATTTATGCCCTGGTCTCTGGGGCTGCGACCACATCCGAGGCATTTAATATTATTGCCCCGGAGCCGGAGGGGAAGGGAATGGCAAGAACCATGGAACTGGCCATCCAGAATGCCGGTATTCCTCAAAATAAAATCGGCTATATCAGTGCCCATGGAACCTCAACGCCCCATAACGACCGGGCAGAGACCAGGGCCATCAAACGACTTTTTGGCCAGGATGCCTACCATGTTCCGGTCAGCTCGCAGAAATCGATGATAGGTCATTCCATTGGGGCGGCAGGTGCCATAGAATTTGCCGTAACCGCACTCACTTTGCTTCATCAGGTGATTACGCCTACCATCAATTACGAAGAACCTGACCCGGAGTGCGACCTCGATTATGTGCCTAACAAGGCAAGAAGGGTTCAAAACCTTTACGCAGCGATCACCAATTCCTTCGGCTTTGGTGGTCACAACTGCTCCATTGTCCTTGAACGGCATATTCCATCATAAGAACTTTCTAATACTCAATATTTAAAAACAAAGTAAATGGCCACCCCCTTGGAGGATAAGAATGTACGGTAGAGACGTGTATATTGCAGGAACAGGTTCATTTTCACCTGGCGAGCCGGTGCCGTTTGACCATATTGAAGACGTATTGGGGAAAATAACCGAAGCGCCGCCCAAGCTCATGAAACGTATTGAGAGGATGCGGCCGTTGATGAAGGAAATGCTCGGGATCGAATATTCCCATTACGCCATCGACCCCAAGACCAGAAGATCGACGGAAAACAATACCTCGATGTCAACGAGGGCGGCCAAAGAGGCCTTGCAAAAGGCCGGGATAGAGGCCAATGATATCGACCTTATTGCGTACGGTGGCATCCTGTTTGATAATCTTTGCCCACCCCAGACCGTCTTTATCCAAGAGGCCCTCAATATCCGCTACTGTGCCGAGATCTCCGTTCATTCCAATTGCACCTCGTCATACAAGGCCCTCCAGATAGCCACGGACATGATCGCAAACGGCCGCTACCGCAATGCCTTGGTTATCTCCTCGCAACTCTCGTCTACCTTTTTACGGGCCGAATACTTTAACCAAAAGAAACTCACCGAAGAGCAGGTGATCTTGCGCTGGTTCTTGAGTGACGGGGCCTCGGCCCTGGTCCTTTCCGCTGACCGGCCCAAGGGGGTTTGTCTCAAGGTGCGGGATACCTATCTTGAATCGGTGGGTGTCGGTATCGAACCAACCATGAGGATGCTCATTGGGGCCGCAGAGGCGAATCTTCCGGTTATCTATGAAAAGGGTCTGCATCACCTTACTCAGGATATCTCCACCGTGGCTAAGATCGGGCATGATCTTTTCAGGGATGGCTTCCACAAGATGATCGAGAAGTACCCGTTCGATATCGCCAGGGTCAAATGTTTTTTTGCCAATATCCCGACCAAGCATTTCTTGGATATGGTCATGGATAAGTTAAGGACCATTGACTTTAAAAATGAGTCCCTCCCCTTTTACAGTAAGTTGGGAAACCGCGGCTACCAGGGGCCTCCAGCGGTATTCATCGGCCTTGACGACTACCTCGACGAGGCGCGCCATGAGCCAGGGGACCTTTTGGTAAGCTTTGTGACCGAATCAAGCAAATGGATGCATGCCGGATTTGTGCTCGAATATTGCTCAAGTTAGAATACCTTTCGGTGGTGTTTGATCGCGAGAAAGGATATAATAATTCCGGAAATGAAATACCTAGAGACCACAAGAGAGGGAAGGATACTCATCCTTACCCTCAATAATCCGCCGCATAATTACCTGCCGAGCGCCTTTTTTCGAGAACTGCACCTCTGCCGCGATCTCTTGGCAGCTCCCGAGGTGAAGGCGGTAGTGGTAACCGGGAAAGGCAATGTATTTTCGAAAGGGGCGGATCTCTCGGAGATCCGAACTAACGCCCAGGCCATTGACCGTGAGACCATCCTGTATGGAAACGATATTTTTTCATTTCTTTCCCGCCTGACGAAACCCGTGATTGCGGCCATTAACGGTCCTTGCTTGGGTGGTGGCCTGGAACTTGCCCTCTCCTGCCACCTCCGTTTTTGTTCTGAAAAGGCACGGCTCGGGCTTCCAGAGGTGTCCGCGGGTATCATCCCCGGCCTTGGAGGGATCCAACGCCTGTGTCGGGTGGTGGGCGAGGCAAAGGCCCTCGAAATGATATTGCTGGGTGACATCATCTCGGCCCAGCATGCTCTGGAAATCAACCTGGTGGGCAGGGTCCTGCCGAAAAACGACTTTCTTGTCAAGGTGCTTGTTATTGTTAAGACTATATTATCCGCTCCTCAGGATGCGATTTCCGAGGTGCTGGACATTGTGGGCCGATCCCGCCAAGAACAAGAGGAAAGGAACATCGTGGAGACGGCTGAGCGTTTTGCCCGTCTCGTTGCCAAAAGGAGTGCAGCACGGGAAATGGGGACAGATTTATTTTTGGTGGTTAAAAATAAATCTGTCCCCATTTCCTAATCATTAATCAGGGAGAAATGGGATGAAACGAAAACTTACCGATGAGGAAAAGAAGCAGGTATTCGAGGAAGTACGGCAATTCCTGGCCGAAGAGTTTGAAAAGGATGTAAGCGAGATCACCGAGGGCACAAATATCATCGATGATCTGGGGGGCGATTCCATCCTTTTTTTGGAGATGATAGAAGAATTCAAAGGGAAATATAAAATTGATCTGGAGGTCAGGACCATTGGCCAATATATGCTCCAAAATCCCATTTATACCGTGGGTGAGACGTTGAACGCCTTTTATGAAATCCTCGAAAAAGGGGAAGACCTGATTGGCGAGATCAAGGAAGAAGTAAGGGAAGAGGCAAAAAAAATTGGGGCGGTTAATGGGCAGTCCTGAAAATACCCTTTTAGTGGCCATATCCGGGATTGGTATGATCTCCCCGTTGGGGATTTCCACCCCGGAATGTTGGGAGAATCTGCTCGAGGGGAAATCGGGAATTGGCCGTATTTCCAAATTTGACGTGAGCGAATGTCAGACCAAGATTGGTGGCCAACTTCCGGAAAAATATTTCGAGCTCGAAAAAAAACAGACGCCCAAGAGACTCTTTAAACAGACGATCCAGGTCGGGCGCCTTATTCGACTGTGCGCCCATGAGGCCTTTAAAGACAGTGCCCTTACGCTTGATGCCCTTCTTACGCCCGAGCGGTGCGGCGTAATCATCGGGACCAGCGGTTCCAGCGTCCGCAGTCCACATGACGACGGGGGCCCCGAGATCGCTCGGTTCAAGATTATCCGGGAGATGATCAATGCCCTGCCTGCCTGGATAAGCATCGAATACGGTTTCATGGGCCCTACCTTTACCCTTTCCGCTGCCTGCGCATCAGGATCCTATGCCATTGCCCGCTCCTATGATCTTATCCGCTGGGGAGTCATTGATGTGGCCATCGCGGGCGGGGCAGACAACCTGCTTACCAAGAATACCCTCATCCGGGGAAATTTTATGAAGATGCTCTCCGAGAAAAATGACGAGCCCCAAAAGGCAATGCGTCCCTTTGACAAGGAGCGTGACGGCTGGGTAATGTCGGATGGCGGGTGCGCTCTGGTACTTGAGTCGTATGAGCATGCAATGCGAAGAAATGCGCGGGTCTATGCCTGGCTTGCCGGACACGGCTCCCTTTCGGAATCCTATAGCCTCTATTCTCCCACTCCCTATGGAAAGGGCATGGCCCAAACCATTGAACTCGCCTTGCACAATGCCGGGGTTGACAGGCAGGAGGTGGGCTATGTCTGTGCAAACGGCACCTCCACAATCGTGAATGATTTTTGTGAAACCGAGGCGTTAAAAAAGGTCTTTGGCAAACAGGCATATGATCTACTCGTTAGTGCGCCAAAATCCATGCTCGGTCATTGCATCGGCGGCGCAGGCGCCATGGCATGTGCGATTTCGGCCCTTACCCTCAAGAAT